>NZ_JAAGPG010000509.1:0-5796 GCF_017104665.1 Burkholderia sp. Se-20378
TCTCCGCGCGTTCATTGCCGGGCGCCACGGTTGTGTGCCGGCGCGAATGGTTCGATCCGCAAGACGCGCACGCGACAACCCGCACGCCGCGTGCCCGTCGTGCGAACCAGTGTGGGTGACGTGCCGGCGAGCGTCAAGCCGCGCGGCGGCGAAGCTGCGCGCGATGCGGCGAGCCGGCCACACGTGCCGCGCCGCCATTACCGCCCTGGTGCATCCTGCTCGGGGCTAGCGTGTCTTTTGTATCACGTTGTGATATATAATTCAGGCAGATCATCCGTGCGTGCGACGTCGGCGGAACACCACTCCGCCGAACGCGACACGCCGACATGGGGAAGGAGACATCATGCTGATCAATAGCGACTTCGAAATGGGCTACCTCGTGATCGCGTTCGCGCTGCTGGGCGTGATCCTGTTCGGCGCGCTGCTGACGGCGCTGCATCTCGAACGGTGGCATCCGAAGCTGGTCGGCGCCGCGCTCGGCGCGTTGCTGGGCATCGTGCTGATCGAAGCGATGCCGATGCTGACGTGAACACGGGCCGGCGCCCATTCGTCCGATCACGCGCCGTGCGGGGTCGGAACGACCGGCGCCCGACACGGAGGCCGTCATGGCTTCGCCGCTCTGCCTGACCTATCGCCAGTGCGGGATTCGCGCAGTCGCGCTCGTCGACCCGGTGGCCGGCGAAGGGCTCGAACTCGGCGCGCTGTACGAGCCGCTCGCCGTCGTGGTGTGGCGCGACGCCAGCGGATGCCACGAGGCGCATCTGCTCGACCCGAAACATCACGTGTTCCGCAACGACGCGGACGCGCTCAGGATCTCGATCGCGCTGGCCAAGCGTTTCATCGACACGATGCTCGCCGGCACGTTCATGCCCGCCGGCTGACGGCCAGCCGCGGCGCCCTTCGTCCTTCGTCATGCTGGAGGCGACATGGAACACAGTATCGTCCAGACGCTCTTGCTGCTCGCGCTCCTCGTGTTCGCGGTACTGTTCTTCACGGCCGGGCGCGGCCGCGACCGCACGCGCGACAGGCTGCTGCACCGGCCCGCGCGACGCTCGTCACGCTCGCATCCGCATCATCATCCGTAATCGCGTCATCACGCGACCGCACCGCGCATAAAAATCGGCCGGCGGCCGCGCGTCGAACGACGTGCATGCCGCCGGCCTTCCAGCGGAGGTCCGGTACCGCGGGCGCGACGCGCGATGCGCGCCTACACGCCCCACATCACGTGCCGCCCCTGTTCGTGAGCCGCACGCATCATGTCCAGCAGCGGCCACGCGCGCTGCGCGAGCCCGCCCGCATGCGGCGACACCTCGTCGCGCAGCGCCTGCGTCGAATGCTCGTGTGCGCGTTCGCGCGCCGCATCGTCCCTGATGGCCTGTTCGAGCCGCGCGATCGCACCCGGCAGCTCGTCGGTGGAAATCACGCCGCGGACGTCGAGCCCCTTGCCGACCAGCCCCAGCAGATACTGCGCCAGGTCGCGCAACATCACGATATCGGGTGCGGCGGAGGATCGAAACGTGATCAGCATCGTCATTTCCCCTTGTCGTCGCCGCGAACCGTACGGCGCATCGTGCCGCCGGTCGCGGCGAGGCCCGGTGGCCATCCCGCTGCGCGTAAGCGCCGCCCGTTCTTCTGAACCGGACGTTCGCCCGGCACGATGCGCGCGTCGCGCGGCCGGGTTCGTTTGTGGCGTAAAGGCCGGATACCACCAAGGCCTGCCTTGATTTTATATCACATTGTGATGTATTCAAGCGCGCCGACCCTGAATGGCCGCAATCCCGTGGCGAATGCGCCGACGGGTGCGGCACGCACCGTGTGATGCGCGCCGCTTCTCCCCGTTACTTGCAGTCGCCCACGCGCTTGCCGCGCCACGTCCACGCAAGCGTGTACGCGCCGGCCTGTGCGTGCTGCCCGTGCAGTTGCCCCTTCAGGTCGTAGCTCGTCGGCGTGACGGCGCCCGTCACCGTGCCGTTGCCGCGCCCCTGTTCGTTCGCGCAGGACAGCGCGACCTTCAGCGTCGTGCCCGCGTAGTCCCAGTTCGTGATCGTGCAGTGGACGTTGTCACGCTGCAGGCGGGCGGCCATCGTCTTGCGCAGGTTTTTCGCATCCGCATCGGTCAGGCACTGGTCCGGCATCGAATCGGCGCCTTGCGGCAGCGGCTTGCCGTTCAGTGTGTACGCGGTGTCGTCGTGCCAGATGCCTGGCGATACGGTCTGCGCAAAGGACGCGGCGGCGAAGCCCGCGAGCACGGTGGCGGACAATGCGCGCGCGCCGTGGCGCAGGAAACGGGTGGCAGTCGTGGCGGCGATCGTCATGAAGTCTCTCGGAAAGGATTTGTTGTTGATTCGAAGCGCGCGAATCTTACCAAATCTTTCCGACGAAACCGGCGAATTGTTTTCCATTGCTTACGATCTGACGCGATACGTCAGGTTGAATCGTTTTCATCCGCCAGGTGAGCCGCTTTGCCCGACCGCTACCCGACATTCATCGGCAACAACACCATCTGCTTGCCCTCGACATGCAGGCGCGCCTGCAGCTCGACGGGCGTCTGGTTGTGCAGCCAGGCCGTGAGGAAATTCACGCGCCGGAAGATCAGCTTGCTCGCGAAGCACACCGAGTTCGGGTACTCGTCGAGCGTCGACGACGCGAGGTTCATGAATTCGACGACGGGATTCGTGCCGAACGCGATCCGGTAGTCGGCCGCGATGCCGTGGCGGCGGCAGTGCGCGACATAGTAGTCGAGCGAATCGGTGATCGTATGGCGCAGCCGCTCGAGATGTTCGTGACCGTCGTACGCCTTCGCGTCGACTTCGCCGACCGCGAGGAAGATCACGTTGCGGAAGTGCCCGGGAAACAGCCGGTTGACCCACAGCAGCGCGTGCATGCTCGCGCCGCGATGCTTGCCGACCAGCAGCACGGCCGTCGGCTGCAACGGGTCGGGCTTGCCCGGCGCGTCGGCTTCGTCGATCTCGGGCGGCTTGCCCGAGAACAGTTCGTCTTCCTTGGCGAGCTGCAGGCGCGTATAGGCGTAGTGGCGGTTGATCATGAAGCACAGCGCGATCACCGCGCTCGTCACGAGCACCGTGAGCCAGCCGCCCGCCGTGAACTTCTCGATCAGCGTGATGACGAGCACGGTCGCCGTCACGCTCAGCCCGAGCGCCGACAGGAAGAAGTGCTTGAACCAGCCCTGTTCGCGACGATGGCGCCACCAGTACGTGCACAGCCCGAGCAGCGACAGGCTGAACGTGAGGAACACGTTGATGCTGTACAGCACGACGAGCACGTCGACGCTGCCGTGCGTCCACAAGAGGATCAGCAGGCTCGACAGCCCGACGACGATGATGCCGTTCTGCCGCACGAGGCGCCCCGACAGGTCGCGGAAATGGCGCGGCACCCATGAATCCGACGCCATGTTCGACAGCACGGCCGGGCCGTCGAGGAAGCCCGTCTGCGCGCCGACCATCAGCAGCCCGGCCTCGAACGCGAGCACGGCCGCGAGCAATGCGTGGCGCGCGAACGCCGAACCGAGCCCGAGATGGTCGATCACGCTGCCGAACACGACCGCGTTGAGCGTCTCGCCTTCGACGGGCCGTGCGTGCCACAGCATGTACAGCAGGATGATGCCGCCGGCCGTGAACGCGAGCGACGTCGACATGTACCACATCGTCACCTTGCCGTTCGGCACGCGCGGATCGGCGAGCATGTTCACGTTGTTCGACACGGCCTCGAGGCCCGTATAGGTACCGCCGCCGAGCGAGAACGCGCGCATCAGCAGCGCGAGCATCACGAATACGCCGAGCGACTGCGACATCCCGTGCGCCTCGTGCACGGCATCGGGCACGATCATCGCGAGGTTGCTGCCGTGCACGGCGACGCCGTACACGATCAGCGCGAAGTGCAGGATCACGAAACCGATGAAGATCGGCAGCAGCACCATGATCGATTCACGCATCCCGCGGAAATTGAGCCCCGTCATCAGCAGGATCAGCACGATCTCGGTCGTGAGCTTGAACGCCTGCGCGCTCACCGGCAGCAGGCTGAAGAACGCGTCGACGCCGCTCGCGAGCGACGTCGCGACGGTCAGCACGTAGTCGACCAGCAGCGCCGCACCCGACACGAGCCCCGGCTTCGAGCCGAGCAGCGACGTCGCGACGCGATAGCCGCCGCCGCCCGTCGGGAACAGCTCGATCACCTGGTTGTAGCCGAGCGCGATGATGAACACGGTCGCCGCGGTCGCGAGCGCGAGGAACAGCGCGAGCGGCGTGTGGTGCGCCAGCGCGAGGAACGCTTCTTCCGGGCCGTAGCACGACGACGACAGGCCGTCGGCGCCGAGCCCGACCCAGGCCAGCAGCGGCGTCACCGCGATCGCATGCCGCGTGCGCGGATCGAGCGGGTCGAGCGGCTTTCCGACGAGCAACTGCCACACCTTCTGGAACGTGGTCACGACTCCTCCGGAACGCCCGACGCGTAGGCGACACTGTTCTAAAAGTAAATGAGTTCCGGGACAACTTCCAGTCGGCGTATTCCATAAGCCGGCGTCGCGCACCGCCGGATTTCTTTCAGCATGCCGACACGTTTCAGACAGGCAAGTGACAGCCACACAGGCCGATCATGGCGGCGCGGCCACTGCACGCGCGTGTTGCCCGCGACGGCGGCACGGTCGACCGACATGCAACAGGACGAACATGCGCGGCAACGCGAGCGTCCATCCGATCGATGGGCGTCGGGAAGGCAACCTTCGCGCCAGGGCTCGGCGGCCGGTGCAACGCGTCAGCCGGCCTCGCCCAACGCGCGGGCGAGCAGGCGCGACACGCCGACGAAGGCCGGATGCGGTGCGGTGATCACGAAAGTCGGAATCTTCGCGAGATAACCGGCAAAGCGCCCCTTCGCCTCGAAGCGGGCACGAAACGGCGACGCATCGAACCATGCACCGAGGCGCGGCACGACGCCACCCCCGATATGAATGCCGCCGGTCGCGCCGATGGTCAGAGCCAGATTGCCCGCGAACGTGCCGAGCATGCCGCAGAAGCACTCCAGGGTCGCCACGCTGCGTGCGTCGCCGTCGAGCGCACGATCGATGATGGCGGCCGTGTCGGCTGCGTCGGCCTCGGGCACGTCGTAGCCGTCGCGCGCCGCGAGCGCCGCGTGAATCACCGCGATGCCGGGCCCGGCGACCAGCCGCTCGAAAGATACGTGCGGCCAGCGCGCCCGCGCGTAGTGCAGCACGTCGGCCTCGCGTGCGTCGGCAGGCGCAAACGACACATGCCCGCCCTCGCCCGACAACGGCACCCATGCATCGCCCGCGCGCACAAGTGCCGAGACGCCCAGCCCCGTTCCGGCGCCGAGCACGCCGATCGTACCCGCGGGCGCCGCGTGCCCGCCGCCGACCTGCCGCCGTTGTCCCGCGGACAGATGCGGCACGGCCATCGCCAGCGCCGCGAAGTCGTTGAAGACGCGCAGCGTGTCGAATCCGAGCGCGCGGCGCGTCGCGTCGATCGAGAAGCGCCAGTCATGATTGGTCATGCTGACCATGTCGCCGTCCACGGGATTGGCGATCGCGATCGCCGCGTCGCGCACCCGCACGCCGCCCTCGTCGCGCAGGAACGCGCGCACCGCGTCGTCCACACCGGCATGGGCGCGGCATCGATAGACGCGCACGTCGCCGATCCCGCCGAGCGCGGTCTCCAGCGCGAAGCGCGCGTGCGTGCCGCCGATGTCCGCCAGCAAGCGGGGTTCACCAGTGCGCACGCCGCACGGCGCAACCGGATGGCCATTCATGGTCGCTTCGCTCATCGT
>NZ_JAAGPG010000510.1:0-5894 GCF_017104665.1 Burkholderia sp. Se-20378
CCGTGCGCCGGTGGGCTGCCGCCCGCGCCCACCGCCAGCGTGCCCGCGTTGATCGTCGTGCCGCCCGTGTAGGTGTTCGCGCCATTCAGCGTCGTGGTCGCCGGGCCATTCTTCACGAGACCGCCCGCGCCGGAAATGCCGCCGCTCAACGCGAGCGCATTGCTGCCACCCAGCGTCAGCGTCGAACCGTTGCCGAGATTGACCGCGTTGGCGACTGACACGCTCGTGTTGGTGTCGAGCGTCGCGGTGCCTGCGACGTTCACCGTGCCGCTGCCGAGCGCACCGTTGTTGCCGAGCACGACGCTGCTGCCGCTGTTCAGGTTGGTGCCGCCCGAGTAGGTGCTCGCGCCATTCAGCGTCTGCGTGCCGGTGCCGGCCAGCGTGAGGCCGCCGGTGCCGCCGATCACGCCGCTGAAGGTGCCGCTGGCGGTCCCGCCCAGTGTCAGTCCGTTGCCGCCGAGGTTCACGGCCGAGCCGGCGACACCCGACAGCGCGCCGATCGACTGCGCATTGGTCGCGGCACTCACGTCGAGCGTCGCGCCCGCGCCGGCCAGGTTCACCGCGCCGGTCGCCGCGAGGCTGCCGCCCCCGCTGATCGCGAGCGTGCCCGCATTGACCGTCGTGCCGCCCGTGTAGGTGTTCACGGCCGTCAACGTCGTCGTCGCCGCACCGTCCTTCACGAGACCGCCCGCGCCAGTGATGCCGCCGTTCAGCGTGAGGCCGTTGCTGCCGCCCAGTGTCAGCGTCGAACCGGTAGCGAGGTTGACTGCGTTGTTGACCGACAGGTTCGTGCTCGTATCGAGCGTCGCCGCGCCGCCGACGGTCAGCGCGCCGGTGCCGAGCGCCGCGTTGTTGCCGAGCACGAGGCCGCCGGCATTCAACGTCGTGCCGCCGGTGTAGTTGTTTGCGCCGGACAGCGTCACGGTCGCCGCGCCGTTCTTCACGAGACCGCCGCCGCCCGAGACCGTGCCGCTCAGTCCGAGATTGGTGCTGCCGCCGAACGTCAGCGTCGTGCCGGTGGCGACGTTGACATTGTTCGCAAGCGACACGTTGGTGGTCGCATCGAGCGTCGCCGGACCGTTGACGTTCACAGCGCCGCTGCCGAGCGACGTATTGCTGCCGACGACGAGGTTGCCGCCGTTCAGGTTCGTGCCGCCCGTGTAGGTGTTCGCGCCGGACAGCGTCTGCGTACCGGTGCCCGCCAGCGTGACGCCGCCCGTGCCGCCGATCGAGCCGGCGTACGTCGCATTGCCGCTGCCGCTCAGCGTCAGCGAATTGCCGCCGAGGTTCACGTTCGTGCCGGCCGAGCCCGCCAGCGCGCCGACCGTCTGCGTGCCCGATGCGTTGCTCATGTCGAACGTCGCGCCCGCGCCGGTCAGGTTCACCGTGCCGGACGCCGCCAGGCTCCCGCCCGCGCCCAGCGCGAGCGTGCCGCTGTTGATCGTCGTGTCGCCGGTGTAGGTGTTCGCGCCGCTCAGCGTCAGCGTCGCCGCGCCGTTCTTCACGAGGCCGCCGTTGCCGTTGATGCTGCCGGCCAGCCCGAGATTGTTGCTGCCGCCGACCGTCAGCGTCGTGCCTGTGGCGAGATTGACGGTGTTGTTGAGCGTCGTGTTCGTACTCGAATCGAGCGTGGCCGAGCCGTTGACGTTCAGCGCGCCGGTGCCGAGCGACGCGTTGTTGCCGACGACGATGCCGCCCGCGTTCAGGTTCGTGCCGCCCGTGTAGTTGTTCGCGCCGGACAGCGTCAGCGTGCCGCTGTCGTTCTTCGTCAGCGCGCCGCCGCCCGACACCGTGCCCGACAGCGTGAGCCCGGTCGCGCCCTGCACCGTCAGCCCGCCCGCGTTGAGCGTCACGTCGTTGCTGACGTTGAGCCCGGCGGTACCTGCCTGCAGCGCGCCGCCGGTGGCCGTGATGGTGCCGGTGCCGAGCGACGCGTTGTTGTTGATGATCGCGGTGCCGCCCGCCAGCGTCGCGTCCTGCGCGGTCGACGCACCGTTGATCGTCCAGTTGCCGCTCTGGACGTTCAGGTGATTGAAGTTGATGTAGTTGTTGGCCGCGATCGTGCCGTTCGCACCGGCCCCCTGCTGCAGCTTGAGCGTGTTGTCGCCGCCCGCGCCGCCATCGACCGTGCCCGTCGCCGCGACACCGAGCGTGACCGGGCCGACCGTGATGTTGAGCGCGCCCCCGGTGCCGCCCGCCGTGTTGACCGACGAGCCCGTCACCGCGGTGAACGAGTTCGTGCTGTTCGCGCCCATCGACACGCTGCCGTTGATCGTGCCCGAGTTGACGAACGAGTTGCCCGCCCCCGGCGTACCGTTCGTACCGAGCGACACACGCCCCGTGATCGTCCCGCTGTTCGTCATGTTGACCGTGGCGCCGCCGTATGCGGCGACCACAGGCGCATCCGCGCCGGTGAGGGTCGCGCCGACCAGCGGGTTCGAGCCGATCGTGCCGGTGTTGTTGATCGTCGACGTGCCGCCGGTGCCGTTCTGGACCGACAGCGCCATGCCCGTCACGCCGCTGATCGCGACCCCGGTCGAGCCGTTCATCGTGCCGTTGTTGATGACGGTGGTGCCGGCGCTCGCCGCCGAGTTGCCGATCACCGTGCCGCTCGACAGCACGCCGAGCCCGGTGCCGAGCGCCGACGGGTCGATCGTGCCGTTGTTGGTCAGCTGGGTATTGTTGCCCGTCAGCGACATTGCGGTGCCACCGACGCCGAGCAGCACGCCAACGCTCGCGCCGGCGTTGACGGTCGCATGGATATTGTTCGCGCTGTTCGAGTAGTTCGGCGCCAGCGGGTTGGCGACCCCGGAACAGGTCACCGTGGTGCCAGCCGTGGAACAGGTCGCATAGGCGGGCACGATACCGGCGCCGGACAGCGCCAGAAAAACACCCGTCGGCAACAGCAATTTCGGAAATGGCTCGCCGGCTTTTTTCGAACGCGCAAGATTCATGCTTTCCCTCGTTATTGGCTCGTTATTGGAATGGGCATTACCGTGAAACGAAACGATCGACCGCAGAAAATCTGCGGACAAAAGCGTGCACTCCGGCTGTCGCGATGCGACGTCGGCTAATTCATGGACGAATCTTTATTTGGCCCTGAAAGGCAGGCGTGAAACTAGTCGAATGACATGTCGGTGGCCCCTGTTTTTCTGCAGCGATTTTCTGGTTGATTTGATTACCGCCCGGCTTTTTGTCAGACAAGGCTATATCAAAAGAACAGGCTTTGCCAGTCGATCTTTTCCCTTTCAGATCAGGGTGCAGCAAGCGCGCATTTTTTACTTATCGGAGCGCTTCAGACAGGTAACTTCGCATGCCGTTTGTCATCCCATTTGATATTTCTCAAAAATCAATGGAATCGATACATCCGTGAAAACACTGATATCAGTGCGATTATCGTCGCCGTTTGTTGCAACGCAAGATATATACCGCGGGAAAATATCGAAACCAGATAATCCGTGCGCCGCCATTCGTCAGACAAAAGAAACATGTCTGGCATTTACCCGACCCTTTCGATGTCCATCGTGCATCGAGCGAAAGGCCCGCACCTCGTTACGAAAACAGGCTCATCAGATAAAGCATCGGCCGGAACGAAACCGGCCGTGCATCGGGATTCACCCACAGCCGCACCGCATACACCGCGTACGCCGGCACTTCGCGCCAGCTCGAATAGACATCGCGCAACTGGAAGCGGCGCGGATACGCGGCGGAGATGTCCGCCCGCGCGATGCCGACGCGCTCGAACGCGAGGCGCGCCCGTGCGAGGTGGTAATACTGGCTGACGATCAGCACGCGCGACTGGCGGTGCGCCTGCAGGTATGCGAGGGTGTGCTGCGCAGTCGCGAGCGTGTTGTCGCCCTGGTCGTCGACGGTGATCCGGTCGGCCGGCACGCCACGCGCCACGAGATAGTCGCGCATCGCGGTCGCCTCGTTCAGCCCGGGGCCGTCGATCGCGCCGCTGACGAGGAACGCCGGGCACTGCCCCGTGCGGTAGCAGCGCACGCCCACGTCGAGCCTGGCGGCGAGCACGGGCTTCGGCGCACCGGCCTCGTCGAGCGCGTTGCCGAAGATCACGGCGACGTCGGCCGGCTCGCTCGGCATCCGCATCCCGTACGCGACGAGCGCAACGGCCGCGACGATCCAGAGGCAAGCGACGGCGGCCAGCAGGCGGCCCATGCGGGCCAACAAGCCCCGTTTGGTGTGGTTTTTCAAGGTTTTCGGTCTCTCAGGTCGTCGGGCGTAGCGGCATGCCCGGCCCCGGACGGGCGCGTAACGCTAGCACGGTGCGCGTTCGGGTGTCCACGCGACGGACCGATGCCGGACGGCAGCCGGCCTTCCGGCAAGGCAACCGGAGCAGCGTGCCCGGCAAAGCAGGGACGCAATATGGAGATCGAAAGAGTGTGAATGGCCGCGCCGAGATGCACGGCCCGGCACGACGCGGGTCAGTCGACCTGGCACATCGTGAGCCGCCCCATCGCCTCGCCTGCGCCGCGCACCGCGCAGGTGGCCGGCTCGTCGGCGATCCGGGCGACGAGCCCCGTCTCGTCGTACAGCAGGCGTTCGAAATCCGCGAGCAGCGCGCCGCCGCCCGTCAGCACCACGCCGCGATTCGCGATGTCGGTCACGAGCTCGGCCGGCGCGTTCTCCAGCACCGACTTCACCGCGCCGATCACCTGCTTGAGCGGCGCGACCAGCGCGTCCGCCACATCGTGGTTGGACAGCTCGATCGAGCGCGGCAGGCCGTCGCCGACACCCCGCCCGACCGCGCGCGTCGACCTGCGCGGCACCGCGGTGGTGGCCGAGCCGATCGTCTGCTTGACGTGCTCGGCCGTCTGCTCGCCGAGCAGCACGCCATACAGGTTGCGCACATGGTTGACGATCGCCGCGTCGAACTGGTTGCCGCCCACGCGAATCGCCTCGCGGTAGACGATGCCGCCGAGCGCGATGACCGCGACTTCGGTCGTCCCGCCGCCGATATCGACGACCATCGAGCCGACCGGCTCGGTCACCGGCAGGCCCGCGCCGAGCCCGGCCGCCAGCGATTCCTCGATCAGTTCGACCTCCGATACACCCGCGGCGAACGCAGCCTCGCGGAGCGCGCGGCGCTCGACGGCGGTGGCGTCGGACGGCACGCACAACGTGACCTCGACGCGGCGGCCGAAGCGCGAACGCGTGCGCGACATGTCGATGAAGCTGCGGATCATCTGCTCGGCCGCGTGCGCGTCGGCGATCACGCCGTGCCGCATCGGCCGCACGGCTTCGAGATGCCCCGGTTCGCGGCCGAGCAGCGCCTTCGCGAGCTCGCCGACGGCCTCGAGCGTCGGCCGCGCGTCGGTCGCCCCGGCACCGGCCTTGCGGAAGCAGACGACCGACGGCTGGTTCAGCACCACACCGCGTTCGTGCGTATAAATCCGCGTACTCGCCGTTCCAGGGTCGATCGCAACGGGTTGCGCAAACAACTTTCCGAACAGCGGTGTCGACATATCAAACCTTTGTAATCGAACGGACCAGGGCAGCCGCGCCACATTTTAGCGGCGCGTCCATGCCGCCCCATCACGAACTTAGCGGCAAATCGTTCCGATACTTTAGGCAATTCCGATGATTTTTTCGCGACTGAATTGTCAAAAAATGCCGTTCCGGACGCATCTGGCTACGCAACAGCCTCTCGCATTACGCCTGTAAAACACGGTAATCTCTCGGTCTTGCCTGCTCCCGGCAGGCCTCAGACGCCCGATCACGCCAGGTATTTCCACCATGACAGCGACCGTTTCCTTCCGCTGGGCGCGGGTGCGCCCGCTTTGCACGACGCTCGTCGCCTTCTGGTGCTGCACGGTCGGCGCGCAACCGCTGCCGGCCGCCGAATCCACCGCCGCGGTCACCGCCGCCGCCCCGGT
>NZ_JAAGPG010000511.1:0-5685 GCF_017104665.1 Burkholderia sp. Se-20378
CGGGTGCGCCGCGGCACAGACCGACGGCACGACCTGCGCTCGATACTTCGCTCCATCTGAGCATGCAAGCGGTCGTTGCACGGCACGGGGGCCGTGCAACGACCGTGCACCACGCAACGTCGGCAGCGCCTGCCGCACGCCGTGCCTGTACGGCAGCGGCGCGCCTGCCGCGACCCTCACCGATCCGCATCGGCGCCGCCGCGCGCCATCACGCATCATGACGCGCCGTTCGACACGGCCGCAATGACGACGATTTCTGCGGGGAAAGCAATCCAGACGGGGCCAACTACAACACGAACGCGGAAAGCGGACGGGGTGCTTTGCACCCCGCCCGTCCTCCAAGGCAACCGTAGCTGCCTACCCTCGTGCCAGAGAGTTCTCGGTCGGATGACGCACCGTGCATCGCACGTCGCGGCTCCGGAAATTGATGTGACGGCTTTGAATGCAGCGTCGATCGCAGCCTTTAGCACGCGTGTTGCTGCGTCGCTGCGCGGCCCCTGCACGACAGACCGGCTGCGTTGCCGGATGTTCCGTCAATGTCTCACGCGCGAGGCGCGCCGTTTCTGATGCAGGTCAACCCGAGCCTGCTTCGATCGCGACATCGTGCGATTTATTCGGCACCGCGCACGAGCAGCACGGGCACCTGCGCGAGATGCGCAACGCGACGCGCGACGCTGCCGATCAGCCACGCAGCGATGCCGCGCCGGCCATGCGTGCCGACCACCAGCAGCTCGGCACGCCAGTGCACGGCGTCGCGCATCAGTGCATGGGCCACGTCGTCGCTGGTCGGACGGGTTTCGACGACACTGCGCTTGGTCGGGTTCCCGGTCGCATGGAACAGCGGGCCGATCTTCGCGAGCGCATCCTCGCCCTCCGCGCGATACGCATCCTCGAGCGCGCGCACCGGCACGATATCCGTCAGACGAACCGCGCGATCGATCACGTAGGCCGCGTACAGCAACGTCGTCGGCGCCGCGAAGCCGAGCCCGATACGCACCGCGTGCAGCGACGGCTCGCTGCCGTCGACCGCGAACATCAACCGCTGCAGGCTGCCGTCCGACGGCCGCGCATAGGCGGCCGGTACGATCAGCAGTGCGCAGCGCGCGCGCGTCGTCAGCGTGTCCGACATCGCGCCTTCGACGAGCCGCAGCAGCCCGTGATGCGGATTCGCGCCGACCATCAACACGTCCGCACGCCATGCCGACGTGTCGCTCACCAATGCATCGGCCACCGAACCGCCCGTCACCGACGTGTCGATGATGGCCTGCTCGACCTCGATGCCGCTGTCGGCGAACAACGCCGCGATCCGTTCGTTGATGGCTTGCGCCTCGCGCATCAGGTCCTCGCGCGCGGACGTCAGCAGTGCGTCGATGCGCGGGATGTCGGGCAAAACCAGGCGCGGGTTGTCGATCGTGCAGACGATGCGCAATCGCATGCCGGGATGCAGCAGCGTGCGCGCATAGCGCGCGGCGGACAGCGATTCGGGCGTCGGATCGACGGCCAGCGCGATCCGCGCAAGCGTCGGGATGGGCGGGGCAGGCTGCATGGCGAAGGCCTCCGTGCGTGCGCGTCGTCGTGGAACGACGACGGGAGCTTCGCGCGGAAGCGGCGCACGGCGGCCGGACAGCCGCCGCGGCCGCGGCGGTCACTGGGATCGGCGGGTTGCCACGCGAAGCGCGGACAATCGATTCGTTCAGCATAGGTCGTCCGGCCCGCGCGTGCATGATCGCGATCAAGCGTCGCGCGGGCCCCTGCCCGTGCCGCTTACGATTTCGTCGGCACCGATGCCGCCGGACGGTTCGCGTAGAACAGCGCATACGTGATGCCGAGCAGCACGATCCATACCGGCCCGATCACGAGCGCGACGCGCGTGTCGGGCGTGAACGCCATCAGCACGACGACCAGCACGAGAAAACCGAGCGCGACGAACGAACCGAGCGGATAGAACGGCACGCGGATCGGCAGGCGCGCGATCTTGTCAGCCGACAGCGTGCGGCGAAAGCGCATCTGCGCGATCAGGATTACGCACCACGTCCAGATCGCACCGAACGTCGACACCGACGTGAGCCACGTGAACACGTGCTGCGGCGCGAGATAGTTGAGCAGCACGCCGATCAGCAGCAGCGCGACCGACACGATCACGCCGTACACGGGCACGCCGTTGCGGTTGACCTTGCCGAGCTTGCTCGGCGCCTGGCCCTGCTGCGCGAGGTTGTAGAGCATCCGCGCGGTGCTGAACAGGCCGCTGTTGCACGACGACAGCGCCGCGGTCAGCACGACGAAGTTGATGATGCCGGCGGCGGCCGGGATGCCGAGCCGCGAGAACGTCATCACGAACGGGCTGCCCTGCGTGCCGATCTGGTCCCACGGATACAACGACATGATCACGAACAGCGCGCCGATGTAGAAAATCAGCACGCGCCAGAACACCGAGTTCACGGCCTTCGTCAGCGACTTCTCCGGGTTGCGCGCCTCGCCGGCGGTGAGGCCGAGCATCTCGACGCCGAGATACGCGAACATCACGATCGGCAACGCGGCGATCACGCCGTTGATGCCATTCGGCATGAAACCGCCATGCGCCCACAGGTTCGACAGGCCGATCGCGACACCGCCGTTGCCGATGCCGAACGCGATCATCAACCCGCCGCCGATGATCATCAGCACGATCGTGACGATCTTGATCAGCGCGAACCAGAACTCGAATTCGCCGTACAGCTTGACCGCGATGAAGTTCACCGAGCCCATCGCCATGAGTGCCGCGAGCGCCCAGATCCAGTTCGGCACGCCGGGGAACCACATGTGCATGTAGACGCCGACCGCCGTGATTTCCGCCATGCAGGTGACGATCCACACGAACCAGTAGGTCCAGCCCGTCAGGTAGCCGGCGAGTGGCCCGAGGTAGTCGCGTGCGTAGCGGCTGAACGCGCCGGCGACCGGATTGGCGATCGCCATCTCGCCGAGTGCGCGCATGATCAGGAAAATCGCGATGCCGCCCAGCAGGTAGGTCAGCAGGATGGCCGGGCCGGCGACGCGAATCGCGGTGGCCGAGCCGAGGAACAGGCCGACGCCGATCGTCGCGCCGAGCGCCATCAGGTTGATGTGCCGCTCTTCCAGCCCACGATGCAACTGGTCTTCTGGTTGTTTCAAGTCCGTCTCCTGGCAGCCGCGAACGGGCCGCCGTCATTGTCGATGTCAATGCGCGACTGTTCATGCCGACTCCGGCATGCCGAAAACGAAATAATCTCCGCCGTCATTTTCCAAATAAGAAACGACACGGATACTGCGTCAATCCGATGGGAATCGCCGCGGATTATCCGTATTTTCCGGAACAATCCGGAAAACGGATCGGGCCTTTCACGGAATACGCCCGCGCGGCCCGTGTGACGCGGCTGTGCGCGTGACGGACGGCGACGGGATCAATCGCTTTCGGCGCGAACGAACACGCGTCGAATGTGCGCGATCAGGCGCACGCAATATGCAGGCGGGATTATATGGAGGATCAGTGGTTTCACGCCAGTCGATTTTCGTGGAAATCGCGACGGGTGAAACCGTGATGGAATTCGAATGCGCGTGACGCTTTCGCGCGGATTTATTTCGACAGCGTTGCGCGCACCGTATATTCACCTTCGATTGCACCGTGATCCGGACGCACGAAATAACGCGATGCATCGAGATCGGCCGGCATCGGCTCAACCGGATAGCCGTGCTTCTCCCATGCATCGAGGCCGCCCTTCAGCGCGCGGATGTTGTGGATCATCTTCTTGCGCTGCATCTTCGCGATCAGGCGCTTCGCGGTCGCTTCGTTCGGGCACACGCAATAGACGACGATCGGCCGCTTCAGCATTTCCGGGTCGAGCAGGTCCGGCGAATCGAGATCGACCGGCACCGCGCCGGCGATCCGGTACGGTTCGCGCTCGCGAATCGCCTTCGGCCGCGCGTCGAAGATCAGCGGCGGCTCGTCCGACGTCATCATTTCGACGAGCTGCGGCGGCGAGATGCGGACCTGCGCGAGATAGCGGCGGAACTGCACGCGGCGCACCCAGCGGTACAGCAGGAACGTGATGAAGATCGCGAGGAACGCATCGAGGATCGTGCCGCCGCTCGCGCGCACCCACAGCACGAACTGGACGATCTGGTCGTGAATGGCCGCGCCGCCGACCAGCCAGAACGCGGCCCACAGCGACGCACCGGCCAGATCCCAGAACAGGAACACGCCCACGCCGATCGCGGTCGTGCCGAGCAGCGGTGCCGACACGAGGCCGAGGCCCGGCAGGAATTTGGACAGCACGAGCAGCGGCGCGCCGTATCTTTCGAATACGTTACGTGCGAAACGCAGCGTCGTGTCGAGCGACAGCGAGAAGCGCACGAGGCCGTTCAGCAGGCGCCGGCCGCGCGTGCGGCCCATGAAGAACCACAGCGAATCGGCCAGCATCGTCGCGCCGATCGCCGCCGCGAACATGCTGACCCAGGACGCCTGCCCCATTGCCGCCATCGTGCCGCCGAGAATCAGCATCGGCACGGCGGGCACCGGCACGCCGAGCTGCGTGATCAACACGCTCGCGAACACGGCCCATGGGCCGAGCGACGATGGAATAGCGATGGGAAAGTGCCACACGGCGGCGCTCCTGGAAGGCATGCAGCCGCGCGACGGGGGCCGTCGGTACGGCTGGGCAACGGCCGCCGCGGCACGTCCGCGGCCGACCTGATGCATCACGGCATTCTAAACGGGTTTGGCCGCGATCGCGCGGAACACGCACCATCGGCACGGGCTTCGCGCCGTGGGTTGCACCGCCGTGACAGTCACATGTCGGTGCGCTGGGCAAGCTGCCCGACGTGTTCCGCGTAGTCGGGAAACGCGGCGGCCAGCGCGGTTGCGTCGGCCAGTTCGAATTCCGCGAACTCGAAGCCCGGCGCCACCGTGCAGCCGACGAGCGCGACGTGCTCAGGCAACGCGCAGCGCGCGCCGAACCAGCTCCCGGCCCGCACGACTGCCTGGAACACGGTGCCCGGATGCGTGAGCGGGTTGCCGAGCCGGTGGATCGTCAGCCCGTCGCGCTCGTCGAGCACCCACACCTCGATCGGGTCGCCCGCGTAGAAATGCCAGACTTCGTCGGAACGGATCCGGTGCCACGACGAATACGCGCCGTCGCACAACAGGTAGTAGATCGCGGTCGACGCGGCGCGTGGCGCACCGTCGGCCGGACGCACGACGGAATCGGTCGCACGGTAGGTTTCGCGGAAATAGCCGCCTTCGGGATGCGGCTGCAGGTCGAACTGGCGAATCAGGTCGGTAGCGGAAATCGGCATGGCGGATGACGTCGGTAAGGTAAGGAACCAGGCACCCGGCGCACGGCCTCGCTTCGCTCATCGCGAACGCGACCGCATGCCGCCGGATGCTGCTGCGTCGATCGCCGCGGCCATGCGCGCGGCGAACAAGCGGATACCGGTCGATGCTGCCAGAACTGCATGTCGGGATGCAACCGCGGGCACGCGATTGCGCCCGTCGGGCGCATCGGGTGCATCGCCCTCGCCCGGCCGATGTGGCAGGCGCAACAGCCGCGCTCACACGCCGTGCGTCGTGCGTTTCCGTTTCATCCGGCCGTCATCCGACGAATGCGCAATACCGTCGCTGCCCGCGACCGCCCGTGCGCCAGCGTCAGCGCCTTGCCGCGTGCGTCACGCAGC
>NZ_JAAGPG010000512.1:0-239 GCF_017104665.1 Burkholderia sp. Se-20378
AGCAATAAAAAAAAAAAAAAAAAAAATAAAAAACCCCCCGCTGTTATCAACGCTCACAGCATCACCTGATGATCCTGTACGACACACGTGCACCAGCCGACATTGTTGCCGCGTACCAGAGTCGTCATCTGTTACGACGTACACACTCACCCGCGCTTCTGCACCACCGCACCCCACCACGTACACAGCCACTACGCTCAGGAGCTACTCACGCCATACGCCGACACAACAGTCCGCAA
>NZ_JAAGPG010000513.1:0-5955 GCF_017104665.1 Burkholderia sp. Se-20378
GCCGCGGTCGCGATGCTCGCGAACCACCTGGGCGCGCGCGGCGAATCGATTCCCGCGGGCAGCGTGATCCTGTCGGGCGGCATCACCGAGGCGGTGGCCGTCGCGGCCGGCGACAGCGTGACGCTGCGCGTGCAGGACGTCGGCTCGATCGGCCTGCGTTTCATCTGAACGAATCACGACCAAACAGGAGGCCATCGTGCCGGTTGCCCATCTCTACATCCTCGAAGGCCGCGACGACGACAAGAAGGAACGCCTGATCGCCGAGGTCACGCAGGCCATTCATCGCTCGCTCGACGCGCCGGTCGAATCGGTGCGCGTGATCATCACCGAGATGCCGAAGGCGCATTTCGGGATCGGCGGGCAGAGCGCGAAACAGCGCGGGCGGTAACCCGCCACGTCCCCATGAATCGACTGAAGGAGCGTCATGTCATCCAATCCTGAAATCGGCCGCCGGATCGTCGCCGGCGGCATCGACACGAACTATCACGACTCTGGCGACGGGCCGCCCGTGCTGCTGATCCACGGCTCGGGGCCGGGTGTCACGGCCTATGCGAACTGGCGGCTCACGATGCCCGCGCTCGCGCGGCAGTTTCGCGTGATCGCGCCGGACATGGCGGGGTTCGGCGAAACCGAGCGCCCGGCCGGGTACCGCTATTCGATGGACCACTGGGTCGATCATGCGCTCGGCTTGCTCGACGCGCTCGACATCGAACGCGCGCACGTGGTCGGCAATTCGTTCGGCGGCGCGCTCGCGCTGGCACTCGCGATCCGGGCGCCCGAGCGCGTCGGCCGGCTCGTGCTGATGGGCGCGGCCGGTACGCGCTTCACGCTGACCGAAGGGCTCGATGCGGTGTGGGGTTACACGCCGTCGATCGCGAACATGCGTGCGCTGCTGGACATCTTCGCTTTCGATCGCACGCTGGTGAACGACGAACTCGCGAAGCTGCGCTACGACGCGAGCGTGCGGCCCGGCTACCAGGAGGCGTTCGCGAACATGTTTCCTGCACCGCGCCAGCGCTGGGTCGATGCGCTCGCGAGCGATGAAGCGAAGCTGCGCGCGCTGACGCACGACACGCTGATCGTGCACGGCCGCGAGGATCGCGTGATTCCGCTCGAGAGTTCGCTGAAGCTGCTCGAGCTACTGCCGAACGCCCAGCTCCATGTGTTCGGCCGGTGCGGGCACTGGACGCAGATCGAGCATGCCGCGCGCTTCAACCAGCTCGTCATCGAGCATTTCGGCGCAAAGCCGTAACCGCAGTCGTAGCAAATCGGAAGGACGTGTTGCCGCCGCGTAGCAGGCGGCGGCAACGCAGGTGCTCAAGAAAGTACCCATACAAAAAATCAATTCAGTAGAACGAATATTGGAGACGTCGATGAAACGGAAGTCTGCATTCGGGTTGCGCGCGCTCGCCGCGTGCGCGGGCATCGCATTGAGCACGGGCGCCTGGGCGACGGAAGGGGGCGGCGACACGATCGGCGAGGGCGCGGAAGCGTTCTTCGCCGGCGCGCTGCCGCCAGCCGGGTTGTACGCGCTGCTGTACTACACGCATTACCACGCGTCGCGCTTCAACGATTCGCATGGCAACGGCTCGGTGCCCGGCTTCAAGCTCGATGCGGACGTGCTGATTCCGCGCGTGGTCTGGATGTCGAACCTGTCGGTGCTCGGCGGGCGCTACGGCGCGTATGCGGTGCTGCCGATGCAGCGTCTCTCGCTCGATGCGGGCGGCGCGTCGTTCGACCGCACCAACCTGGGCGACCTGATCGTCAGCCCCGCGCTGATCGCGTGGGGGGCGGGCGCGTTGCGCACGGTCGCGGCGATCGAGTTCGTGTTTCCCACCGGGCAGTACGACGCGAACGCGGCGCTGAACACCGGCAAGAACTACTACACCGCGCGGCCGGTGTTCGGCGTGTCGTGGCTGCCGAACGACAAGGTCGAGGTGTCCGCGAAGATCACGTACAGCTTCAACTCGCCGAACAACGACACGCACTACCACTCGGGGAACCTGTTTCACATCGACTATTCGGCGAGCTATGCGGTCACGCCGAAGGCGCGGGTCGGGCTGTCGGGCTACTTCGTCAAGCAGACCACGGACGACATGCAGAACGGGCAGCCGGTCGCGGGCGACGGCTTTCGCGGCCAGACGTTCGCGATCGGGCCGGGGTTTCGCTATCAGTTCAGCAAGATCAGCGTGGAAGCGCGCGTCGTGAAGGAGTTCTTCGTGCGCAACCGGCCGGCCGGGGAGGCCGTGTGGGCGAAGGCCGTCATTCCGTTCTGACCTGACGGCGCGCAGCCGGTTGCGCGCGTGACGCCGCCGTTGCGGGGCGTCACGCTTCACTTCACCGTGCGTTACCGCGCCAGCACCGCGAGACGCGGGAACAGCGGCAAAGCGTTCGCGTGGTTGATCGCGGCGTGCCGGTCGGCGCCGAGCGCCGCATACGCATCCTGTGCGTGGGTGAACGACGCGCTGACGGCGGGCGGCGCGTACGGGAAGTCGCTGCCGTACAGCACGCGATCGGGTTGCGCGAACGCGGTGAGGCTCGGCAGCGCGGACGGCGACGACAGCGCGGTATCGAAGTAGAACGTGCGCAGCAGGTCGAGCAGCCCGTCGCGATTAGGCACGTCGTTGCGCACGCCCGGCGCGAGTTCGGCAAAGCGGTACGCGGTGTACGGCAGGAAGCCGCCCGCGTGCGACAGGATGATGCGCACGTTCGGGTGCCGTGCGATCACGCCGTTGAGCACGAGCTGGACGGCCGTGCGCGTCGTATCGAACGGATAGTCGAGCAGCGGGCCGGGCATCCCGGGTATCGCATCGATCGCCGGCTTCGCCGGGTGGATGAACACGACCGCGCGGCGGCGGTCGAGTTCTGCCCACACGGGTTCGAATGCCGCATCGCCGAGATACGTGCCGCCGTAGTTGCTGAGCAGCACGACGCCGTCGGCGTTCAGCGTGTCGAACGCGTGGCTGATTTCGGCGAGCGTGCCGTCGACGTCGGGCAGGGGCAGCGTCGCGAAGTTGCCGAAGCGGGTCGGCCGTTGTGCGACGAGGCCGGCCACGTATTCGTTGACCTGGCGCGCCATGTCGCGCTTGGCCTGGCCGTTCCAGCCCTGCACGCCGGGCGCCGTCAGCGACAGCACGCCGGTCTGGATTTCCAGCGAATCCATGAACGCGATCGCGCTTTCCGGGCTCCAGGTGGGGCTGCCCCAGCCGGACGGGTCGCCGCCGTGGGCGGGCAGGGCGTCGGCCCAGAACGGCGGGACGACGTGTTGGTGGACATCGATACGGTTGCGGTCGGACATGATTGGGCTCCTGTGGAAGTGCGCTGTCTGCCAGCGCCTGATCGTCAGGATGCGCGCGGTTGATTTTTCAATCCAATAGATTAAATTTCAGGATTGATCGTTTTGAGTGATTAATCGACCGTATGGATCTTCGTCACTTGCGCTACTTCCTCGCGGTTGCCGAGGAAGGGCATTTCGGCCGTGCGGCGGAGCGGCTGCATATCGTGCAGCCCGCGCTGAGCATGCAGATTCGCGCGCTCGAGGATGAACTGGGCACCGCGCTGTTCGAGCGCAGCACGCGCAAGGTCGCGCTGACCGACGCCGGCCGGCTGCTGGTGACCGAGGCGCGGCACACGCTCGAGCAGGCCGAGCGCGCGAAGTCGGTCGTACAGCGCGCGGCGCGCGGCGAGACGGGCGTGGTGCGGATCGGCTTCGTCGGCAATGCGGTCGCGACCGGGCGGCTGTCCGACGACCTGATCGCGTTTCATGCGGCATGGCCGGAGGTGACGCTCGACCTGCACGAGATGGCGCCGGCCGCGCAGCAGGACGCCATCCTCGCGGGCCGGCTCGACATCGGCTATTGCCCGGCGTTCGACACGGTGTTCGATCCGAAGCTGGCCGTGCGGACGGTCGGCAGCTGGGCGTGGGACGTGATGATGAGCGACCGGCACGCGCTCGCGAAGCAGCGCTCGGTGAGCGTCGCGGCACTCGCGGACGAGCCGTTCATCTTCTACGCGGCGGATGGTGACGACGAAGGGCAGCTGGCGATCCTGCGGCGGGTGCTCGGCAAGACGCCGCGCATTGCACACAAGGTGAGCAGCACGCTGTCGGTGCTGGCGTTGACGGGGGCGGGCCTCGGGGTGGCGCTGGTGCCGTCGCCGCTGAGCCGGATCGCGGCGCCGAACATCGTGTACCGGAAACTCGCCGGCGGCGTGCCGGGTTCCGAACTCGTCGCGATCAGCCGGGTCGGCGCGGAATGGGGGGCGGTACGGCAGTATCTGGCGATGCTGGGCGAGCGCGCCGCGTGAGCTTCGCGGCGCGCGCCGGCATTACTCTTCGTCCATCAACCGGACTTTGACCCGCTTGCCCTTGATCTTCCCGGCATTGAGCTTGCGCAGCGCGTCGTGCGCCACGCCGCGCTCGAGCGCGACATAGGTCGAGAACTCGGTCACGTTGATCTTGCCGATCTGCTTGCCGTCGAACCCGGCGTCGCCGGTCAGCGCGCCGAGCACGTCGCCCGGGCGGATCTTGTCCTTGCGCCCGCCGAGGATCTGCAGCGTTTCCATCGGCGGCAACAGCGTGTCGGTGCCGGTCGGCGTCAGCTCCGCGAGCGGATGCCATTCGACCTCGCGCTTCTGCGCCTGCTCGATCCCGCCGACGCGGCCCATCTCGTCCATGCTCGCGAGGCTCAGCGCCCAGCCGTCCTGATCCGCGCGGCCGGTGCGGCCGATGCGGTGCACGTGCACTTCGGGATCGGGCGTCACGTCGACGTTGATCACCGCTTCGAGCTGCGCGATGTCGAGCCCGCGCGCGGCGACGTCGGTTGCCACCAGCACCGAGCAGCTGCGGTTCGCGAACTGGATCAGCACCTGGTCGCGCTCGCGCTGGTCGAGCTCGCCGTGCAGCGCGAGCGCGTGGAAGCCCTGTGCGTGCAGCACGTCGAGCAGGTCGCGGCACTGCTGCTTGGTGTTGCAGAACGCGATCGTGCTCACCGGCCGGTAATGGTTCAGCAGCTGGCCCACCGCATGCAGCCGCTCGTCTTCCGTCACTTCATAGAAGCGCTGGCGGATCTTGCTGTCGTCGTGGCGCTCCGCGAGTTTCACTTCCTTCGGGTTGCGCAGGAACTGCTGGCTCAGCTTCGCGATGCCGTCCGGGTAGGTCGCGGAGAACAGCAGCGTCTGGCGCGTGGTCGGGCACATCCGTGCGACCTTCGCGATGTCGTCGAAGAAGCCCATGTCGAGCATCCGGTCGGCTTCGTCGAGCACCAGCGTATTCAGTGCGTCGAGCTTCAGGTTGCCGCGATCGAGGTGATCCATGATGCGGCCCGGCGTGCCGACGACGATGTGCGCACCGTGCTCGAGGCTCTGCGTCTGCGGGCGCATCGGCGTGCCGCCGCACAGCGTCAGCACCTTCACGTTCTCCTCGGCGCGTGCGAGGCGGCGCACTTCCTGCGTGACCTGGTCGGCGAGTTCGCGCGTCGGGCACAGGATCATGGCCTGCACGTCGAAGCGGCGCGCATCGAGGCGGGCCAGCAGCGCGAGCGAGAACGCGGCGGTCTTGCCGCTCCCCGTCTTCGCCTGCGCGATCAGGTCCTGGCCGGCCAGTGCGATCGGCAGGCTCGCGGCCTGGATCGGCGTCATGTCGACATAGCCGAGCTGCGCGAGGTTGGCGAGCGTGGCGGGCGTCAACGACAGCGCGCTGAACGGCGTGGCGGTCGGCTGGGTCATTCCAGGTCTCCGAGGTAGGGGCGGCCTTCCATCTGCTCGTAGACGACCTTGCCTTCGTCGTCTTCGAAGCGTTCGAGGTAGTTGCGCGCGCCGCACAGCGGGCAGCGGAACAGCAGCCCCTGGCCTTCGTCCTTGATGACGACGTCGGACTGCTCCCACGGCGTGCCGCAGCTCTGGTTTCGGCAGGTAAACACGGTCTTTCTCCAGCTGAATTCGGTTGGTGGCGCGCCC
>NZ_JAAGPG010000514.1:0-5783 GCF_017104665.1 Burkholderia sp. Se-20378
TATCGGCTGGTTGCGCTCGAAGCCGCCCGCGCCGAGGATCACGCCGCGTCGCGCGGCGATCGTCACGGGCTGGCCGAAGCGCTGCGCGCGCACGCCCGTCACGCGGCCGTCCACGTCGAGCAGGTCGCGCATCGGCGTGTCGAGCCACACGGGCACGTTGCGATCGAGCAGCGCGCGGCGCAGCCCGCCGATCAACGCGTTGCCGAGCGTCAGGCGCCGGTCGCGCCGCGTCCGGCGGCGCATCCCGATATCGAGCCAGTAACGGCCGAACTGGGCGATCGCGAGCTTCATGAAGCCGGGGCCGCGCGAGAACAGCGTGTGCGCCTCCTTCGACGTCACGGCCACGCGCCCGCCGATCAGCGTACCGGGCGACGCCGGCCGCAGCCGGTCGAGCTCGTCGCCGAGCAGCCCGCCGTCGAACGGCATCGGATCGAGCGCGCGATAGCCCGGCATCGCGCCCGGCACCTTCTGGAAATAGTCCGCGTATTTCGGCAGCGACTGGTAACGCACCGGCGTCTTCGATTCCAGGTAGCGCAGCATCTCCGGCGCGCGGTCGAGATACGTGTCGATCTTCTCGGGCGTCGATTCGCCGGCCACGCAGGCTTCGATGTAGCCGCGCGCGGCCTCGCGCGAATCGGTCGCGCCCAGCTCGGCGATGTGGTGGTTGCACGGCACCCAGATGCCGCCGCCCGAGACGGCCGACGTGCCGCCGTACAGCGCCGTCTTCTCGATCACGACGACGGACAGGCCGCGGTCGGCCGCGCGGCACGCGGCGAGCAGCGCGCCGGCGCCCGAACCGACGACCACCACGTCGAACACGTATTGCTGTGCTTGCGGGTCGTTCATCGCGTCTCCGTCAGATGAAGAAGTCGGTGTTCTCGCGGCCGAGCATCACGGCGCCGAGGTTCTGGCCGAAACGGTCCACGTTGTTCGCGTAGTGCGCGCGGGCCGCATGCAGGTCGAGGAAGCGGCGCACCAGCGGATTGCGGTGATAGATGCCGTTGCCGCCCGCGTAGCGCAGCAGCGCGTTCGCGGCCTGCGCGCAACGCTCGGCGACCTGCGCGGACTGATAGCGGAAATGCACGCGGCGCTCGATCGACACGGCCGGGCCGCCGGTGACGGACGCCATCAGTTCCGCGAAATTGCGCTTGAGCAGCACCTTCATCTCGTCGATCGCGACGGCCGCGTTCGCGCACGCGTTCTGCGCGCCCGGATCGTCGGTCGTCTTCGCGCCGCTGTTGGCCGACACGCGCGTCGCCGCATAGCCGGTGAAATCGTCGAGCGCGCCCTGCAGCGCGCCGATGCACGACGTGCACACCGCGCGCACGAAGATCTGCGCGAACGGCAGCTTGAACAGCGGCGCGTCGTTGACGGCGAGGCCGGGGCTCGTGCCCATCATCCCGTCGATGGCCTTGTGCGTGCGGTACGCGGGCACGAACACGTCGTCGACGACGATGTCGTGGCTGCCCGTCGCGCGCAGGCCGAGCACGTCCCAGTCCTGCTGGATCCGGTAATCGGATTTCGGCAGCAGGAAGGTGCGGTATTCGGGCGGCTGGCCGGCAACGGCCGGCGGCACCAGCGCGCCGAGGAACACCCATTCGCACAGTTCGCTGCCGCTCGAGAACTTCCAGTGGCCCGACAGGCGGAAGCCGCCGTCGACCGGCGTCACGCGGCCCACCGGCATGTAGGTCGACGCGATCAGCGTCGCCGGATCGTTACCCCACACGTCCTGCTGCGCGCGCTCGTCGAACAGCGCGAGCTGCCAGTTGTGCACGCCGACGACGCCGTACACCCACGCGGTCGACATGCAGCCGCGCGCGAGCGCCATCTGGATGTCGAAGAAGGCCTGCGGGTCGAGCTCGTAGCCGCCGTAGCGCTTCGGCTGCAGCACCTTGAAGAAGCCGGCGGCCTGCATGTCGGCGATCGTCTCGGCCGGGATCCGGCCCTGCGCGTCTGCCTGCGCGGCGCGGCCGGCCAGCGTCGGCGCCAGTGCCTCGGCCCGGGCGATCAGCGTGGCGGCCAGTGCGTTCGAATCGTTGTCGCGATGCACGAATGTCTCCTGTGAAGCGGGTGATGCGCCGCGGCGCGTGGCCCGCTCTCGTTCAAAGTTGTTCGGCGCGGCCTGGCCGCGGGCGATGCTCGCCACCACCGATGGTCGGCTTCGCGCGACCGCGCCGCATCGTCCGACCGGACGGGACGACGGGCGCGGCCCGGTGCATCACGCGCAGGCGCGCTCCTTCTCCTTGTTGAAGAACGGGATCACGTGCTCGCCGATGTTGCGGATCGTCTCCATCTGCGCCTCGTGCGGCACCGTGCCCATCTGGCACAGGAACAGCACTTCGTCGACGCCGGCCTCCTGCAGGCGGCCGACATAGCCGATGCAGTCGTCCACCGTGCCGTACGCATGGTTCGGGTTCATCATCGCGAGCGCCGGATCGGCGAAGTTCACGACGACTTCCTCCGATGCGAAGCGCGAGCGGATCACCATTTCGCCGGTATCGGCCTGCACGAGGTCGTCGCCCCACTTCGCCGGGTCCGGACGCTCGCCGCCCGTGTACCAGTACGCGAGCGATTCCATGAAGTAGCGCTGGCCGCGGATGCCGATCTTGCGGGCGGCCTGGCCGTCGGCCATCACGACCGTCGGGCACAGCGCCGCGAGGTGCTGGGTCGGGCGGAAGCCGACCTGGTCTTCCGGCTTGCGGTTCGCCCACGCTTCGCGGTACACGGCGTTCTTCTTCGCCACTTCGTCGGGGCCGCCGAAACCGAGCACCAGCGCGCCCATCCCGCGCTGGCCGGCGCGCAGCAGCGCGTCGGTGTTGGTGCACGCGAGGTACATCGGCGGGTGCGGATCCTGGAACGGCTTCGGGTGGATCGGGCGCTTCGGAATCTTGATGTACTTGCCGTCGTGCTCGATCTCGTCCTGCACGAACATCTTCGGCACGAGGTACATCGATTCGTCGATCATCGGCTGCAGTTCGTTGAGGTCGTAGCCGAACGCGCCGGCTTCCTGCTGGCTGCCGCCCTTGCCGACGCCGAAGTGCACGCGGCCGCCGGACAGGATGTCGAGCAGCGCGACGCGCTCCGCGACCTTGATCGGGTGGTTCATCGCCGGCGGCAGGCACACGACGCCGTGGCCGAGGCCGATGCGCGTCGTGCGGCCGGCCAGGTAGGCGAGGAAGGTCTCCGGCGCGCTCATGTGCGCATAGTTGGTCAGCGACGTGTGCTCCACGCACCAGATCGTGTCGAAGCCGACCTGCTCGGCGAGCAGCGCCTGTTCGACCGTCTCCTTGAACACCCGGTGGTCGCCCTCGCGCGATGCGTCGGTGGTCTGGGCTTCGTAGATGAGGGAAAACTTCATTGCGTGCGTCTCCATGTATGTTGGACGAGTCGGGGTCGTGCAGCCCGCCCGCACGATACGGACGAAGCGCGACGGTCCACGAATGGGAGTGTCGGCGCGTGGACGGGCGCAGACATCGTCTGTTCGGAGTACCGGCACGCCGGTGGGGACAGAGGGGTTTCACCGTCATCCGATCGGACTGCGTAACGCAGCGAACGGCGCGCTAGCATCGAACGGCGGGCGCGTTGCGCGCGCCGACCAACGACAAGGGAGAGAGGGGATGAAGGTTTCGATGCTGCTGTATCCGGTCGACGACATCGACACGGCGCTGCCGTTGTTCGTCGACGGGCTGGGCCTGAACGTGAAGTTCCGCGACGGCGACCGCTATTGCGCGCTCGACGGCGGCCCGCTGACGATCGCACTGGTCGCGGGCGACGAGCAGATCGTCGAGCGCGCGGCGCTCACGCTGCGCGTGGACGAGGACGACGACCTGTATGCGGCGATGGCGCGGGTCGTGAAGGCCGGCGCATCGGTGCGCGTGCCCGTGCAGGCCGGGCCGCATGAATACCGCGCGGTGCTGGAGGACAAGAACGGCGCGCTGCTCGTGATTTCGCAGAAACGGTCCGCATGACGGCACGCGGCGCAGGCGCCGGATGCGGGCGCCGCGCGCGTGGCGGATCCGTTACGCGTCCGCGTCTGCGCCCGGCGTGCTCAGGTCGCTCGCTTCCAGCAATTCGAGCAGCGTGCGCGCCGGCTGGCTGAGCCGCTTCGCGGCCAGTGCGATGAATTCGATGTCGGGCAACGCGGGCAGCGCGTCGCCGTTGACCAGCGGCGCGAGCCCCCGCGTCGACAGATAGTGCGACGTCGCGGTCAGGCCGAGCCCCGCGCGCGCGGCCGCGATGCAGCCCGGCTGGCTGCTGCTCGAACACACGACTTCCCAGCCGATCCCCTTCTCCGCGAGCGCGTTCAGGACGATCGCGCGCGTCACGCTCGGCTCGGCGACCAGCACGAGCGGCAGCGGCCGCTCCGGATCGACGACGGTGCCGGGCCGCGCGACCCATTCGAGCCGCGTGCGCAACAGCGGCGTGCCGCGCCGCTCGCCGAGCCGCCGTTTGCCGATCATCAGGTCGAGCGCGCCCGCATCCAGCCCTTCATAGAGCCGGCTCGTCATGCCGGTGGTGATCTCCAGTGCGACGTCCGGGTGCGCGGCGCGGAACCCGGCCAGCACGTCCGGCAACGCGACGAGCGCGAGGTCGTCCGGTGCGCCGAGCCGCACCAGCCCTTGCAGCCTCGGCTTGCGGAACTGCGATTCCGCGCGGTTCAGCGCCTGCAGGATCACGTTCGCATGCACCAGCAGCGCCTCGCCGTCGGCCGTCATCGCGATCGAATGCGTGTCGCGCACGAACAGCCGCCGGCCGACGCTCTCTTCGAGACGACGGATGTGTTCGCTGACGCTCGACTGGTTGAGCCCGAGCTGCCGGCCTGCTTCGGTGAAGCTGCGGCAGTTCGTGACGGTCGCGAACGTGTTGAGCCAGACGGGATTGAGCATGGCGCATTGTCATCGGTATTACCGATGACAGTCAACGTCTTGAGGCGGCTTCCCGATGACCATCGGAATCGGTACCATCGTGCGCTTGAAGACCGGCAGGCGCCGCGCAACCGCGCAACCGCGTAACGGCGTAACGGCGCCACCCGCGCCGGCCTTCGCACCACCGATTTCGCCATGTCCCGGGAACCCACACACTCCGCGCTGCTCTGGATCGTCGCCGCTGCATTCTTCATGCAGTCGCTCGACACGACGATCGTCAACACCGCCCTGCCTTCCATCGCACAAAGCCTGCACGCGTCGCCGCTCGCGATGCAGCCGGTCGTGGTCGTCTATACGCTGACGATGGCGATGCTCACACCGGCGTCGGGCTGGCTGGCCGACCGGTTCGGCACGCGCCGCGTGTTCTCGCTTGCGATTCTCGTGTTCGTGCTCGCGTCGATCGGCTGCGCGGCGTCGCATACGCTCGGCCAGCTCGTCGCCGCGCGCGCGCTGCAGGGCATCGGCGGCTCGATGCTGCTGCCGATCGGGCGGCTCGCCGTGCTGCGCCGCGTGCCGGGCGAACAGTACGTCGCGGCGATCGCGTTCGTGTCGATCGCCGGCCAGCTTGGGCCGATCGTCGGGCCGACGCTCGGCGGCTGGCTGACGCAGGCGATTTCGTGGCACTGGGTGTTCATCGTCAACGTGCCGGTCGGCGTGGTCGGCTTCCTGGCCGTACAGCGCTACCTGCCGCACGACCAGGCGCAACAGCCGCCGCCGTTCGACTTCATCGGCTGTGCGCTGCTGTCGGTCGCGATGATCGCGCTGTCACTCGCGATCGACCCGCCGATGCCCGCGCATCGCGCCGCGTGGGCAGCCGGGCTCGCCAGACCGGCAGAGCACACGTCAGCACTCCAGTCA
>NZ_JAAGPG010000049.1:0-233 GCF_017104665.1 Burkholderia sp. Se-20378
TTGTTAGTTGTTGTGTGGTCTTCGCGTGTGTGCTTTCTCGCGACTGTGCTCGCTCGTGATTCTAGTTGATTGTTGTGCTTCGCTACTCGTCGTTCTGACGGTGGACGCTGCTGTGTGTGAGGGTTGATTGGCTCTCTCCCGCCGTGTACGTCACGCCTTTGACCTTATGCTCTGCTCCGTTGTGGGTACACGTGTCTCCGTGGTTCCCGTCTTTTTTTTTTTTTTTTTTTTTT
>NZ_JAAGPG010000050.1:0-28430 GCF_017104665.1 Burkholderia sp. Se-20378
TGCGCACGTCGCGCTCGGTGCGCTGCACGCCCGAGCAGATCGTGATCACGACCGGCATCCACCAGTCGATCGACCTCGCGGTGCGGCTGCTGACCGATCCGGGCGACGCGATCTGGACCGAGGACCCATGCTATTGGGGCGTGCGCAGCGTGCTGAACGTGTCGGGGCTGACGACACGGCCGATCCCGGTCGACGATGAAGGCATCGCGCCGTCGGCCGCCGATCTCGCCGAACCGCCGAAGCTGATGCTCGTCACGCCGTCGCACCAGTATCCGCTCGGGATGGTGATGAGCCTCGCGCGGCGCCGGATGCTGCTCGAATACGCACGCCAGCACGGCTGCTGGATCATCGAGGACGACTACGACAGCGAATTCCGCTACGGCAGCCGGCCGCTCGCGTCGCTGCAGGGTCTCGATACGTCCGGGCAGGTGATCTATGTCGGCAGCTTCGGCAAGACGCTGTTCCCCGGGCTGCGGGTCGGTTACCTGGTTGCGCCCGAGCCGCTCGCGGAAAGTTTCGCGACCGCGAGCGCCGAGCTGTATCGCGAAGGGCAGTTGTTGCAGCAGGCGGTGCTGGCCGAGTTCATCGCGGAAGGGCACTTCGTGTCGCATATCCGCAAGATGCGCACGCTGTACGGGCAGCGCCGCGAGGTGCTGCTCGACGCGGTCGCGCAACGCTACGGCAACACGCTGCATGCGCTCGGCAGCGATGCAGGGCTGCATCTGGTCACGCAGTTGCCGGAAGGCGTCGACGATCGCGCGGTCGCGCAGGCCGCGCTCGAACGCAATATCGTCGTGCGACCGTTGTCCGGGTATTACGCGGACCGCGAACGTGCGGCGTCGGGGTTACTGCTCGGCTATGCGTGCGTGCCGGAGGACGAGATCGCGACCGCGTTCGCGACGCTCGCCGAGGCGATCGACGAGCGGGCGTTCGGCAAGGCGGTCGAGCTGGCTTGAGCGACGCTTCCGGTCACGGCATCGCGTCGCGATGTCCGCCGCCGTCGTCGAAACCGGACGGCGTCATGCGCTCTCGGCGGCCGAGCGCGCATGCGCGTCCTGCGGACCCTGCCGCGAACCTCAATACCCGATCCACACCGCGAACGTCAGCACGACGCACGACAGCGCGAGCAGCGTCAGGAACAGCGGCAGCACGAAGCGGATCCACGCACCGAAATCGACGCGTGCGGTTGCCAGATACGCGAGCAGCATCCCGGACGTCGGCGTGACGAGGTTCGTCAGTCCACCGCCGAGCACGAACGCGAGCACCGACGTCTGGCCGCTCACGCCGGAGAGCTGCGCGATCGGCCCGATGATCGGCATGCTGACCGCGGCCTTGCCCGACACCGACGGAATGAACACGTCGAGCACCATCTGCACGCCCATCAGCCCGTTCGCGACCCATACCGGCGATTGCCCGTCCGCGAGCCGCGTGAAGAAGTTGATCAGCGTGTCGAGCACGAGGCTGTTCTGCAGCAGCAGCTCGACGGAAGCGGCGAGCCCCATCAGCAGCGCGGCGAGCATCATGTTCTTCATCCCGTCGACGAACGCGTCGGCCGCGCTGCGCGAATCGAGCCCGCCGATGATGGCCGTCGCAATGCTCACGGCCGTATAGAACGCCGCCAGCTCGACGTTGCCCCACTTCAGTTCGCGCGTGCCGTAGATCAGCATCGCGACGGCCGCTGCGAACACGACCAGCGTCGCCTTGTGGCGCAGCGACAGCTTCGCGGCCGCGTGCGTGGCATGGCCCGCGGCGGTCTGCCCGGCTCGATAGCCGGTGTTGCGCACGTAGCGCAGCAGGTACAGGATGCCGATCGTCAGGAAGACGACGAACACGGCCGCGCGCAGCGCGACGCCGCTGAACAGCGGCACGCCGACCAGCGGCTGCGCGACGGCGAGCGCGAGCGGGTTCGTGACCGACGCGATATAGCCGATCTTCGCGGCGAGCGCGACGAGTGCGACTGCGAACAGGTCGGAGAGACCCAGGCGCCGCGCGATCACGACCACCATCGGAATGATCACGAGGTACTCGGAAATGAAGCCGAGCAGCGTGCTGCCGAGCCCGATCAGGATCATCAGCATCGGTGTCAGCAGGTACGCGTTGTTGCCGGTGAGCTGCAGCAGCCGGTCGATGCCGGCATCGACCACGCCCGTGCGGCGCATCACGCCGAACATCCCGCCGACGAACATCACCATCACGATCAGCGGCGCATTCTTCAGCAGCCCTTGCGGTACCGCGACGAACGCGGAGACGAGGCTGGCCGGCAGCGCCTGCGCGGACGTGCTGTGGCTGACGGCCGGCGCGACGAGCGTGGAGAGGGTGGTGGTCTTCGGCACCACGTGATAGGTGCCCGGCACGACGAGCCGGCCGTTGCGCGCGAACTGGCCCGCGTCGACGACCCATGTGAGCGCGATCGCCGCGGCGAGCACCCACAGCATCATCACGACGGGGTGCAGCATCTTGCCGTGCGGATGCGGCTTGTGACCGGCGAGCGCCGCCGGATCGTCGGCCGCGAGTGCGGGCGTGTCGGCGCCGGGCGCGCCGGCCGGGTTCGGGGAAGAGGCGGACATCGGATCCTCGTCGAAGAAGAAGCGGGCCGTCAGGCCGGTTGCAGCGCGGCGCGCGCCGGGACGTAGCCGAGTTCGGCGGAAATGGCGAGGCTGCACGCCTGCAGGCGTTCGAGATAGTCGGGAATGTCGGCGTGGCTCACGCGCACCTCGGGCCCCGTCACGCTGACGGAGGCGACCGTCGCGCCCGTCAGGTCGCGCACCGGCACCGCGATCCCGACCGCGCCGGGCGTCACCTCGCCGCTGCTCACCGCGTAGCCCTTGCGCGCGACCGCGTCGAGTTCGCCGGCGAGCTGCGCCGGATCGTCGGCCTGCCCGTTTCGGCGCAGTTTCGCGAGATATTCGTCGCGCACCGGGTCGGGCGCGAATGCGAGCAGCACCTTGCCCGATGCGCCGAAATTGATCGGCCGGCGATTGCCGACCGCGCCGACGGTGCGCACCGCGTGCGTCGTTTCGCAACGCGCGACGCACACCGATTCGAGCCCTTCGCGTACACGCAGCACGATGGTCTCGTTGATTGCCTGGTTGAGCGCGAGCATGTGCCGGTGCGCGGCGCGCACGAGCGCGTTCTGCTGCGATGCGGCCACGCCGATCACGAATGCCTGCGGGCCGAGCGCATAGGTGGACGTGCGCGGGTCCTGCACGACGAAGCGGTGCAGTTCGAGCGTGCACAGCATCCGGTACGTGCGCGACTTGTTGATGCCGAGCTGCGACGCCAGCTCGGTCACGCCGAGGTTCGGGTGCTCGGCCACGTAGGTCAGCAGCTTCAGCGCGCTGTCGACGGCGTCGACGATGTAGGTCGTCATGCGGGGTCTCCCTGCGGCGCGATGCGCGCGCGGACGTAATCGGCGAGCGCGTCGAGATACGCGTCGACCGAGCGCTTCAGCGTGGCGAAGCCCGCGTGTTTCGCAAATGCGGCCTCGTCCATGTACAGCGCGCGGTTGAATTCGATCTGGATGCTGTGGCGCTGCCGTGCGGGATCGGCGAGCGCGGTCAGCAGGTCGCCGCCCTGGTATGGATCGTTGACCTGCACGCGATAGCCGGCGCGTGCGAACCACTGCGCGGTCCACGCGGTGAACGCCGGATCGGCGGTCGTGCCGCGCCGGTCGCTGACGACGACGTCCGGCCGCAATTCACCTGCGTCGACGTTCATCGCGTTGCCGCGCGACTTCATCGAATGGCAGTCGATGTGCCACAGCGCGCCGTGCGCGGCATGGAGCGGCTCGGCGATGCCGGCGAGCGCGCGGCGGTACGGCAGGTAATACGCGTCGATCCGGTTGCGTACTTCCGCGAGCGACAGCTTGCGGTCGTACAGCGGCACGCCGGGCAGCGCGTCGCGCCGGATCAGCCCCATTCCGCGCTGCGTGTACGGCTGTGGCGACAGCGGCTCGGGCCACGGTTCGGCGAGCAGTGTCTCGTCGATGTCGGTTTCCGCGCGGTTCGGATCGATGTACGCGCGCGGAAAGGTCGCGCCGAGCAGCGTGCCGCCGCGCGCGGGGGCGCCGGCCCACAGTTCGTCGATGTATGCGTCCCACGTGGTGCGGATCGCATCGTCGGGTGCGACGGTGGCGAAGTCCGGCGGATACGCGATGCCGCTGTGCGGCGAGTCGACGACGATCGGCAGGGCCGGCACCGTCGGCGTCGCGACGAAATAGGCAGGCGATGCGCCGGCAGTCGCGTTGTTGCAATTAAACGTCAGCATGGGGATCAGGTTCTTTACCTAGTTTCTCGAGGCGTCTCGTTCGTTTGTTTTAATCATTAAAACAGTGTATCAATATTTCACAACGACTGAAAATCGCGGTCAAGGGCTTTTTGCGATACCGGGATTACGCGTCGCGATCGGGCTGAAAGTCCCGTGGTTATTGGGCTTGTTTCATTCCTCGAAACGCCTGGTGATTCAAGGGTATTGGGCTCACACGTGCGATTTTTGGCATCGCTTGACGCTTCAAATCCACAAAATCGACAATGAATAAGACGATGTTTTATTCAATAAAACACGTGTCGAGCGAATTAAATCGCTCCCCATATTCAATCGATAAAAGGGGTCGGAGATGAAGCGAAAAGGGATGGCAGTTGCGCTGGCAGGTATCGCAACGGCGGCGGGTGCGATGCACGCGCACGCACAGTCGAGCGTGACGCTGTACGGCGTGGTCGATTCGGGGATCACGTACACGAACAACCAGAACGGTCACGCCGCGTGGCAGGCGACCGGCGGCAACGAGCAGGGCACGCGCTTCGGGCTGCTCGGCAAGGAAGACCTCGGCGGCGGCACGCGTGCGGTGTTCCGGCTCGAGAACGGCTTCAACATCGAGTCAGGTGCGGCGAGCCAGGGCGGCCGGCTGTTCGGGCGCCGCGCGTACGTCGGGCTGGAGAACGACCGCTGGGGCACGCTGACGATGGGCCGCCAGTACAACGCGGCGCAGGAAGTGCTGGAGCCGCTGCAGATTGGCGCGACCACCGCGCTCACGCAGTACGCGCTGCATCCGTTCGACACCGACGACCTGAACAACACGTTCCGCACCAACAACTCGGTGCAGTACCAGACGCCGACGTGGTACGGGCTGCGCGCGGTCGGCCTGTACGGTTTCTCGAATTCGACGTCGTTCGCGCAAAATCGCGTGTGGAGCCTTGGCACGAGCTACGAGAACGGGCCGCTGCAACTCGGTGCGGCCTACGTGCGCGTCGATCATCCGGCCATCGATACGACCGGCGCGGCGGCATCCGACAACTACTACACGTTCATCAAGGGCGTGACGCGCCAGCAGATCTGGGGCGCGGGCGGCGCGTATGCGTGGGGCGCCGCGACGTTCGGCCTGCTGTACACGAGCTCGCTGTTCAACCTGCAGACGGGCGGCGCGATGCGCTTCAACAACTACGAGGGCAGTGTGCGCTACCTGATGACGCCCGCGCTGCAGTTTGCACTCGGCGAAACCTATACGCAGGTGCTCGCGTCGCAGGGGCCGAAGCCGAGCTCGCATTACCTGCAGACGAGCGTCGGCGCGCAGTATTTCCTGTCGAAGCGCACTGATGTCTACGTGAATGCGTTCTACCAGCGCGCGTCGTCGAACGCGGTGGCCGCGATCGAAGGGATCTCGAATCCGTCGAGCACGCGCACGCAGATCGTCGCGGTGACGGGTATCCGCCACAAGTTCTGACGCGGCGGCAGGCCGCGGGCGCGCGCTTTCCGCTTATAGCCGGATCAGCGCCGCGCCCGCGACCACCAGCGCGCACGCGGCGAGCCGCTGCGCACCGGGCCGCTCGCGCATCACGAGCCAGCCGATCGCGACCGCGAAGATCGAGCTCGTTTCGCGCAACGCCGACACCGTCCCGACCGGCAAGTACCGGTACGCGAGGATCACGATGCCGTAGGCGGCGAGCGAGATCGTGCCGGCGATCGCGCCCTGCGTGAGTGCCGTGCGCGAGCCGAGCACCGCGCGCGGGCCGCCACGCACCGCACAGACCAGCACGAACTGCGGCACGCTCCACAGCACGTACACCCACGCGATGTAGCCGAGCGCACTGCCCGACACGCGCGAGCCGATGCCGTCGCAGATCGAATACGCGGCGATGAACACGCCCGTGAGCAGCGCAAACGGCACGCCTTCGCCGGAGAACCGGAAGCCGCGCCGCAGCGCGAGCGACATGATGCCGAACGACACGAGCGCGATGCCTGCGAAGCCGAACGGCGTCGGTTGTTCGTGAAGGAATACGAGTGCCAGCATCGACACGAGCAGCGGCGAGATGCCGCGCGCGATCGGATAGATCTGCCCGAATTCGCCGCTGCGGTACGCGCGCGCCAGCGTGAAGCAGTACGCAACCTCGAGCACGGCCGACCCGGCGATGTACGGCCACGCGGCGGGCGCCGGCGCGGGCAGCAGCGCGGCGCCGGCGACGCCGAACACGAAATACGGCAGCGACATCGTGCCGAGCTGGACGAGCCGGTCTTCGCTGACGTGGAGGAAGGCATTCCAGATCGCGTGAAGCCACGCGGAGCACAGCACGAGGCCGATGAAGAGGTGATCCATGAACGAAGGGGCGGACAGAGGCGGGAGCGGAGGGGGGCGCCGTCATTATGTGGGTATCGGGCGCACTCGCATGGAATTGTCGATAATGTAGTGTTGTTATTCACCGGATCCCGACCATGACCGAAGCCACCCAAGCCCAGCCTGCCGTTCCGCGCCTCACGAGCCTGTCGCATGGCGGCGGCTGCGGCTGCAAGATTGCGCCGGGCGTGCTGTCCGAGTTGCTGAAGCGCGCGACGCCGCCCGCGCTGTTCCCGGACCTGCTGGTCGGCACCGAGACGTCCGACGACGCGGCCGTCTACCGCCTCAACGACGAGCAGGCGATCGTCGCGACCACCGACTTCTTCATGCCGATCGTCGACGATCCGTTCGACTTCGGCCGCATCGCGGCGACCAACGCGCTGTCCGACGTCTATGCGATGGGCGGCAAGCCGATCCTCGCGCTCGCGCTGGTCGGCATGCCGATCAACGTGCTGCCGCACGAAACGATCGCGGCTGTGCTGCGTGGCGGCGAATCGGTGTGTGCGGACGCCGGCATCCCGGTCGCGGGCGGCCATTCGATCGATTCGGTCGAGCCGATCTACGGGCTCGCGGCAATCGGCGTCGTGCATCCGTCGCGCGTGAAGCGCAATGCGGCCGCGCGTGCGGGCGACGTGCTCGTGCTCGGCAAGCCGCTCGGCGTCGGCGTGTTGTCCGCCGCGCTGAAAAAGAACCAGCTCGATGCCGCCGGTTACGCGCAGATGGTCGCGACGACCACCAAGCTGAACCGGCCGGGTGCCGAACTCGCCGCGCTGCCGGGCGTGCATGCACTGACCGACGTGACGGGCTTCGGCCTGCTCGGCCATACGCTCGAGCTGGCGCGCGGCGCGCACCTCACCGCGCGCGTGCACTATGCGTCGCTGCCGTGGCTCGCGGGCGTCGAGGCGTTCGTCGCCGACGGCGTGTTCACCGGCGCGTCGGGCCGCAACTGGGCCGCGTACGGCACGGACGTGCAACTGGCCGCCACGCTGCCGCCTGTCGCACAGGCGCTGCTGACCGATCCGCAGACGTCGGGCGGCCTGCTGGTCGCGTGCGCACCCGAGGCCGTCGATGACGTGCTCGCGTGCTTCCGTGCCGACGGCTTCGACCGTGCGGGCGTGATCGGCGAGATGGTGGACGGGCCGGCGCGGGTCGATGTCGCGTGACGCCGGAGCGCCACGCCGGGTAATTTCGCGGTCGCGGGAATCGGTGCGTCCCGTCGAAGGCATCGACGACCGATGAACGACTTCCTGTTCGGGCTGATGATCGCGCTGTCGGTCGGCCCCGTCGCGCTGATGATCGCGAACTACGGGATGCGCGCCGGCACCGCGAGCGGCGTGCGCGCGGCGGTGGGTGTCGCGACGGCCGACGGCTGCTATGCGGTCGTCGCGTTCACGCTCGGCGCGATGCTCGCGAGCACGCTCGCCGCGCATCTGTCGCTGTTTCGTCTGGTCGGTGCGCTCGTGCTGCTCGCGATGGGTGCGCGGATGCTGTGGCAGGCGCTGCGGGATCGTCGCCGCACGCTCGACGGCGACGCGCGGCCGCCGGGCAGTCGCCCGTTTTCATCGATGTTCTTCGTCACGCTGGCGAATCCGCTCACGATCCTGCTGTTCTACGGTTATGCAACGGCCGCCGCCGGTGCGCATCGGCACTGGCTGCTCGGTGCCGCGTGCGTGTTTGCCGGCAGTCTCGTGGGGCAACTCGTATTCGCATTCGGTGGCAGCGTGATCGGCCGGATCGTGAAGTCGCCGGGGCTGCTGGCGGCGAGCCATGTGGTGGCGGCACTGGTCGTGCTGGGTTACGGGGTGGCGGGGCTGGCGCGGTTGTAGCGGGTCGCCGGGCGATGCATATGACGATGCGATTGGCGTGTCGATGTCGATCAACCGGATAGTATTCCTGACGGTATGTCTCCGCGCGCAGGGCATGTCGGCCGCGATTTCCGTGCACGCCGCACCCACACCGACGCACCGGCGTCGTTTCGTAGTCGGGTTCCGCATCGGGCACGCGCGTTCTATACTCCGACGCGCAGTCTACGAGAGCCGTTCTCACCCAACATCATCGAAACAAGGAACGCCGATGCTGACTCGCTCCATTCTTTCCGCCGCTGCATTCTCGCTCGCCGCCTGTGCGACCGCGCCGTCGATCGCGCAGGACAACCAGGGCAACAACGCGGGCAACAATGCATTCGCCGAGACCGGTGCACAGGGCCGCCCGGTCAAGGTCATGATCATCACGATGTTCGGTCCGGAGGGCCAGGCCTGGCTCGACCGGCTCGGCCCGTGGCGCGACATCGCCGTGCCCGGCCTGTCGCCCGACTATCCGAACGTGCATTGCAACAAGCAGGACGTGTGCGTGGTCACGACCGGCATGGGCTATGCGAACGCGTCGGCGACGATCATGGCGCTCACGTTCTCGCAGCGCTTCGATCTGCGCCGCACGTACTTCCTGATCTCCGGCATCGCGGGCGTCGACCCTGCGCAAGGCACGGTCGGTTCGGCCGCGTGGTCGAAATACCTCGTCGATTTCAGCCTGCAGTGGGAGCTCGATGCACGCGAGATTCCGGCCGGCTGGAATACCGGCTTCCTCGGCATCAACACGAAGAGCCCGAACGACAAGCCGCCGCTCGACTATCGCACCGAGGTGTTCCAGCTCAACCCGCAGCTGACCGACGCGGCGGTCGCGCTGTCGCGCAACGTCGTGCTCGCCGACAGCGCGCAGGCGCAGGCCGCCCGCGCGAAGTTCAACTACGCGCCGGCGAACCGGCCGCCGACGGTGATCCAGTGCGATACGTCATCGGGCAACACGTGGTTCTCGGGCACGCTGATCGGCGAACGCGCGCGCCAGTGGACGAAGATCCTGACCGACGGCAAGGGTACGTACTGCATGACCGCGCAGGAAGACAACGCCACCTATGAAGCGCTCAAGCGCGCGGCGAGCGTGAAGCGGGTCGACCTGTCGCGTGTCGCGTTGCTGCGCACGGGGTCCGATTTCGACCGGCCGTATGCGGGGCAGACGAGTGCCGACAACCTGCTGAACTACGCGGACCAGGGCGGCTTCGCCCCGGCGACCGAAAACCTGTATCGCGCGGGCAATCCGCTCGTGCAGGACATCGTGACGCACTGGGGCGAATGGCGCGACGGGGTGCCGCGCCGGTAAGTGCCGGATGACGACTCAGCCGCGATCAGTGCGCGTGCGGGGCCGAACGGAACGGCGTCCACACCGGCGTGGTGTCGTCCCAGTGATCGAGCGGCGAAGGGAGTTGATCGTTCATCATGTGCTCCTGCAACTAACTATCTAGCTGACTGACTCGGCGAGTCGTCGAAGGGGAATCGCGACGCCGCGCACGGGGCAACCCGCTGCGCGGCGTTGCGCGTTTACCGGCCTCCGCCGGCGAGCTGGTTGCTTTCCGGCATCGAGCGATACGGTCCGTCTGCCAGCTCGATTCCTTGCGGATACGAATTGGCCTTGCGCAGGTAGGCGAGCGTGCCGTCCTTGCGCGCTTGCTCGACTTCGGCGCTCACTTCGGCGCGCGTGCGCGGGCCGTAGTGCTGCGAGTACCACGACGTGTTGCCGTAGTCGCCGGCATGCGGCGTACCCGAATCGGCGAAGGCCGGAGCGGACACGGCGAGCGTAAGGGCGAGGGCGGAGAGAAGATGGCGGCGGTTCATGGCGAAACTCCTATGTCGATATGAGTTAGCGCTTCAGCGCTTACTCAGATCCCATGCTTGGCGGTCGATATGAGTTAGCGCTTCAGCGCTTACTCAGATCCCATGCAAGGCATTTCGGAGCTGGCGCTGGAGCGCTTACTCCGGTCCCATCAAGCGGGATCTGTTCGATGCGCAACGAGGTGCGCGACAGGGTTTACTCTAGGTATCTGTTCCGTCGCGATAAATGCGGCAGATGCGAATTGAATTGTCGTGCCAGTGGAACAATCGACATCCGTACACCTGGCAGGGTTATGCGGAAATCGCCCGAACCCGCTTGCAACGGGCCTCGCACGGGTGCGACGACGGCGCGCGACGACGCCTGCGGGCAATTGCGTCACCTGGCACAAAGGTTTGCTGCGGATTCGGGAAGGATCGGGTGCGCCGGGCGGGGACGTGGCGCGGAGGCAGGGTGACGCGCGGGCTTCGCAGCCCGCGCGTGCGGTTCAGGTGCGCGACTCAGTCGCGCAGTTCAGACGTTATGCAACCCACTCGTTGATGACCGGCGTATCGAGCGCAGGCGCGCGTTCGGCTTCCTCGAACGTGCGCTTGCTGCACGTCGCGTCGAGGCTGCCCTTGCCGCTCAGCAGCGGGCAGCGGTCGAACACCTCGGCGATCCAGTCGACGAACACGCGCACCTTCGGCGACAGATGGCGGCTGTGCGGATACACGACCGAAATCGGCATCGGCAGCGGCTTGACGCCCGGCAGCACTTCCTTGAGCCGGCCTTCGCGCAGATGCGGCAGCACCATGAAGAGCGGCGGCTGGATTAGCCCGAAGCCTTCGATCCCGCAGGTCACGTACGCATCCGCGTCGTTCACCGACACGATGCCTTCCATCTTCATCTCGACTTCCTTGCCGTCGGTCAGGAACGTCCAGTCGATCGTGCGGCCGGTGCGGCTCGAGAAGTAGTTGACGGCCTTGTGCTGGTTCAGGTCGTCGATCGTCTGCGGCTCGCCGTGGCGCTCGAGATAGTCGGGCGACGCGACCGTCACGCATTCGAACAGGCCGACCCGGCGCGCGACGAGCGACGAGTCCTGCAGTGCGCCGACGCGGATCACGCAATCGACGCCTTCCTGCAGCAGGTCGACCGGCCGGTCGGACAAGCCGAGCTGCAGGTCGATGTCCGGATAGCGCGTATGAAATTCGCACAGCGACGGAATCACGAGCAGCCGCCCGATCGAACCCGGCATGTCGATACGCAACTTTCCGTGCGGCTTCCGGTTGTTCGCCTGGAAGCTCGCCTCGGTTTCCTCGACGTCCGCGAGGATCCGCACGCATCGTTCGTAGTACGCGGCGCCGTCCGGCGTGAGCGACAGCCGGCGCGTGGTCCGGTGCATCAGCCGCACACCGAGGAATGCTTCGAGATTCTGGATGATCGTCGTGACGGACGCTCGCGGCAAGCTGAGCGTTTCTGCTGCCTTGGTGAAGCTGCTTGTATCGACGACGCGAGTAAACACCTGCATGGCCTGAAGCCGGTCCATCACAACCTCCGCAATCTAATGAGCCTCCGGAACAACAAGGCTGCGCTACCTCGTGGGTAAACGCAGCCTCGGATTGTTCGGGGGCGTTGAATTGTGTTGCCGGATTATAGGCATTTATCCCAATGTCTGCCGGACCCAGAATTCGTTCCATCTCGAATTGGATGCTGCATCGTCATGGACGCTTCTGAATTCAGCAAATTCCTGAAGGCCGCATTGCCGCCGCAAGCCACGGCAGGCGCGGCGCTGACGGTCACCGAAGTGGAAATTCCCGGCTACGCGCAGGACATCGTGCTGCGCCTCTACCGCCGCCCGGACAAGACCGGGTTGCCAGTAGTGCTTTATTTCCACGGTGGCGGCTTCGTCCGCGGTTCGCTCGAAGACGCCGATTTCGCCGCGCGTTTTTTAGCAGAACGCTTACCAGCCCTCGTAGTGTCGGTCGACTATTCGCTCGCGCCGGCCTTTCCTTTTCCGGCCGCGCCGGAGGATGCGTATCGCGCCGCCGTATGGGCCGCGACGCGCGCCCGCGCGTTCGGCGGCAACCCGAAGAAGATCGGTGTCGCGGGCCACGACGCGGGCGGCCAGCTCGCGAACTGCCTCGCGTTCATCGCGCGTGATCGCGGCGAAGTGTCGATCGTCGCGCAGGCGCTGTTCGGGCCGATGCTCGATCCGAGCATGACGCGCATCGGCGACGCCGACCGCCTTGCCTCCGACATCACCCCGCGCGAATGCGCGGCATGTTATCGCGCGTATCTGCCGCAGGCCGCGCAACGCATGCACCCGTACGCAGCGCCGCTCGAATCGGTGCGCCTCGCGGGGCTGCCGCCGACGCTCGTCGTCACCGCGCAGAACGACGTGCTGCACGTCGAGGCGGAGAAATATGCGGGCTGCCTGATCTCGTCGGGCGTGCTCACGCAGGTGATCCGTTATCCGGACATCACGCACGCCGCGCTCGCGACGCACGAAGCCGCCTTCGAGGAAGCCGTGCGCTTCTTCCAGTGCCGCTTCCAGGCGCGCCAGCCGAACCGTTCCGAATAACCAAAACCAATCCACGTTTACTGGAGATCCACATGGCCATCCTACGCACCTCCCGTTCCCGAATCGCGACAGCGGCGATCGTGACGCTCGCCGTCGTCGGCCTCGGAACGTTCGGCGCGATGCGCGTGAACGCAAACGCACCGGAGAAATCGGCAGCGCCGCTGCCCGAAGTCGACGTCGCGACCGTCGTGCCGCAGACCGTGACCGACTGGCAGAGTTATTCGGGCCGCCTCGAAGCGGTCGAGAAAGTCGACGTGCGCCCGCAGGTGTCGGGCACGATCGTCGCGGTGAACTTCAAGGACGGCACGCTCGTGAAGAAGGGCGACGTGCTGTTCGTGATCGACCCGCGCCCGTACCAGGCCGAAACCGATCGGGCGGCTGCGCAGCTTGCGGCCGCGCAGGCGCGCAACGGCTACGCGCAGACCGACTGGCAGCGCGCGCAGCGGCTGATCGGCGACAACGCGATCGCGAAGCGCGACTACGACGAGAAGCAGAATGCGGCCCGCGAGGCGACGGCGAACCTGAAGGCCGCCGAAGCCGCGCTGGAAACGGCGCGCATCAACCTCGGCTATACGCGGATCACGGCGCCGGTTTCGGGCCGTGTGTCGCGCGCGGAAATCACGCTCGGCAACGTCGTGTCGGCCGGCGCATCGGCCGCGCCGCTGACGACGCTGGTGTCGGTGTCGCCGATCTACGCATCGTTCGATGCGGACGAGCAGACCTACCTGCAGTACATCAACGGTGCGCGCAACGGCCGCAAGGTGCCGGTCGAGCTTGGCCTCGCGAACGAAACCGGTTATTCGCGCAGCGGCGAGATCGACTCGGTCGACAACCGGCTCGATACGTCGTCCGGCACGATCCGCGTGCGTGCGCGCTTCGACAACGCCGATGGCGCGCTCGTCCCGGGTCTCTACGCACGTGTGAAGGTGGGTGGCAGCGCGCCGCACGAGGCACTGCTCGTCGACGACGCGGCGATCAACACCGACCAGGACAAGAAGTTCGTGTTCGTCGTCGACCAGCAAGGCCGCGTGTCGTACCGCGAAGTGCAGCAGGGGATGCAGCACGGCAACCGGCGCGTGATCGTGAGCGGGCTCTCCGCGGGCGATCGCGTGGTCGTGAACGGTACGCAGCGCGTGCGCCCCGGCGAACAGGTGAAGCCGCACATGGTCCCGATGACGGGCGGTGACGCGCCGTCCGCGCCTTTGGCGGACAACGCGAAGCCGGCCGCCCCGGCGAAGGCGGATTCGTAAGCGGCTCGCCGCTTCTTATCCGCGTTCAACCAGACAGAGCCACACATGAACATTTCAAAATTCTTTATCGACCGGCCGATCTTCGCAGGAGTCCTATCGGTGATCATCCTGCTCGGCGGGGTGATCGCGATGTTCCTGCTGCCGATCTCGGAGTATCCGGAAGTCGTGCCGCCTTCCGTGATCGTGAAGGCGCAGTATCCGGGTGCGAACCCGAAAGTGATCGCCGAGACGGTCGCGTCGCCGCTCGAGGAGCAGATCAACGGCGTCGAGGACATGCTCTACATGCAGTCGCAGGCGAACAGCGACGGCAACATGACGATCACCGTCACGTTCAAGCTCGGCACCGATCCGGACAAGGCCACGCAGCTCGTGCAGAACCGCGTGAACCAGGCGCTGCCGCGCCTGCCGGAAGACGTGCAGCGGCTCGGCATCACGACGGTGAAGAGCTCGCCGACGCTGACGATGGTGGTCCACCTGATCTCGCCGGACGACCGCTACGACATGACCTACCTGCGCAACTACGCGCTGATCAACGTGAAGGATCGCCTGTCGCGGATCCAGGGCGTCGGCCAGGTGCAGCTGTGGGGTTCGGGCGACTACGCGATGCGCGTGTGGCTCGATCCGCAGAAGGTCGCGCAGCGCGGGCTGTCGGCCGAGGACGTCGTGCAGGCGATCCGCGAGCAGAACGTGCAGGTCGCGGCCGGCGTGATCGGCGCGTCGCCGTCGCTGCCGGGCACGCCCCTGCAGTTGTCGGTGAACGCGCGCGGCCGTCTGCAGACGGAGGACGAGTTCGGCGACATCGTCGTGAAGACGACGCCGGACGGCGGCGTCACGCACCTGCGCGACGTCGCGCGGATCAAGCTCGATGCGTCCGAATACGGGCTGCGTTCGCTGCTCGACAACAAGCCGGCCGTCGCGATGGCGATCAACCAGTCGCCGGGCGCGAATTCGCTGCAGATCTCGGACGAAGTGCGCAAGACGATGGCCGAGCTGAAGCAGGACATGCCGGCGGGCGTCGACTACAAGATCGTCTATGACCCGACGCAGTTCGTGCGTTCGTCGATCAAGGCCGTCGTGCACACGCTGCTCGAAGCGATCGCGCTGGTCGTGATCGTCGTGATCGTGTTCCTGCAGACCTGGCGCGCGTCGCTGATTCCGCTGATCGCTGTGCCGGTGTCGATCATCGGTACGTTCTCGCTGCTGCTCGCATTCGGGTATTCGATCAACGCGTTGTCATTGTTCGGGATGGTGCTCGCGATCGGGATCGTGGTCGACGATGCGATCGTGGTGGTCGAGAACGTCGAGCGGAACATCGAAAGCGGGATGAACGCACGGGCGGCGACCTACAAGGCGATGCAGGAAGTGAGCGGGCCGATCATCGCGATCGCGCTGACGCTCGTCGCCGTGTTCGTGCCGCTCGCGTTCATGTCGGGCCTGACCGGCCAGTTCTACAAGCAGTTCGCGATGACCATCGCGATCTCGACGGTGATCTCGGCGTTCAACTCGCTGACGCTGTCGCCGGCGCTGTCCGCGATCCTGCTGAAGGGTCATGGCGACAAGGAAGACTGGCTCACGCGCGTGATGAACCGCGTGCTCGGCGGCTTCTTCCGCGGCTTCAACAAGGTGTTCCATCGCGGTGCGGAGAACTATGGCCGCGGCGTGCGTGGCGTGCTGTCGCGCAAGACGCTGATGCTGGGCGTATACCTCGTGCTGGTGGGCGCGACCGTGCTCGTGTCGAAGGTCGTGCCGGGCGGCTTCGTGCCCGCGCAGGACAAGGAGTACCTGATCGCGTTCGCGCAGCTGCCGAACGGTGCGTCGCTCGACCGCACCGAGAAGGTGATCCGCGACATGGGCTCGATCGCGCTGAAGCAGCCGGGCGTCGAGAGCGCGGTGGCGTTCCCGGGGCTGTCGGTGAACGGCTTCACGAACAGCTCGAGCGCGGGCATCGTGTTCGTCACGCTGAAGCCGTTCTCGGAACGGCATGGCAAGGCGTTGTCGGCCGGTGCGATTGCGGGTGCGCTGAACCAGAAGTACGGCGCGATGAAGGACTCGTTCGTCGCGGTGTTCCCGCCGCCGCCGGTGCTGGGCCTCGGTACGCTCGGCGGGTTCAAGATGCAGATCGAGGATCGCGGCGCGGTCGGCTATGCGCGGCTCGCGGATGCGAGCAACGACTTCATCAAGCGTGCGCAGCAGGCGCCTGAACTCGGCCCGTTGTTCACGAGCTACCAGATCAACGTGCCGCAGCTCAACGTCGATCTCGATCGTGTGAAGGCGAAGCAGCTGGGCGTGCCCGTGACCGACGTGTTCAACACGATGCAGGTGTATCTCGGCTCGCTGTACGTGAACGACTTCAACCGTTTCGGACGTGTGTACCAGGTGCGCGTGCAGGCCGATGCGCCGTTCCGCCAGCGCGCGGACGACATCCTGCAGTTGAAGACGCGTAACGACAAGGGCGAGATGGTGCCGCTGTCGTCGCTCGTCACGGTGACGCCGACGTTCGGCCCGGAAATGGTCGTGCGCTACAACGGCTACACGGCGGCCGACATCAACGGCGGCCCGGCGCCGGGCTTCTCGTCGGGGCAGGCGCAGGCCGCGATCGAGCGCATCGCGCATGAAACGCTGCCGCGCGGCGTGCGGTTCGAGTGGACCGACCTCACGTACCAGCAGATTCTTGCGGGCGATTCGGCGATGTATGTGTTCCCGATCAGCGTGCTGCTCGTGTTCCTCGTGCTCGCGGCGCTGTATGAAAGCCTGACGCTGCCGCTCGCGGTGATCCTGATCGTGCCGATGAGCATTCTGTCGGCGCTGACGGGCGTGTGGCTCACGCAGGGCGACAACAACATCTTCACGCAGATCGGCTTGATGGTGCTGGTGGGGCTGTCCGCGAAGAACGCGATCCTGATCGTCGAATTCGCACGTGAACTCGAACACGACGGCAGGACGCCGCTCGAGGCCGCGATCGAGGCGAGCCGGCTGCGGCTGCGCCCGATCCTGATGACGTCGATCGCCTTCATCATGGGTGTGGTGCCGCTCGTCACGTCGACGGGTGCCGGTTCGGAAATGCGCCATGCGATGGGTGTCGCGGTGTTCTTCGGGATGCTCGGCGTGACGCTGTTCGGGCTGATGCTGACGCCGGTGTTCTACGTCGTGCTGCGGACGCTCGCGGGCGGCAAGATTCACGTCGCCGGGAAGGACTCGGCCGGCTACGGTGTGCCGTCCCAAGGTGTACCGGCTTCGGATGCTTGAGGACAACACAATGAACAACTTGCACAACACGAATGGCCTGATGCGCTTCGCGAAGGTGGCGGCCGCGAGCACCCTGCTCGCGACGCTGCTCGCCGCGTGCGCGGTGGGCCCTGACTACAAGCGCCCGGATGTGTCGACGCCGACCGCGTTCAAGGAAGCGCCGACGCTTGCCGCTGGCGAACAGGCCGGCACCTGGAAGACGGCCGAGCCGTCGGACGGCGCGCATCGCGGCGAATGGTGGAAGGCGTTCGGCGACCCGGTGCTCGATTCGCTCGAGACGCAGGCGCTTGCCGCGAACCAGAACCTGAAGGCCGCGGCCGCGCGTGTCGAGGAAGCGCGTGCGGCGACGCGTTCGGCGCGCTCGCAGTGGTTCCCGCAGATCGGCGCCGGCTTCGGGCCGACGCGCGAGGGGCTGTCGTCGGCGTCGCAGTTCCAGCCGCAGGGCACGGGGCCGACCAATGCGACGCTGTGGCGCGCGCAGGGCACGGTGTCGTACGAGGCCGACCTGTTCGGCCGCGTCGGCCGCAACGTCGAGGCGTCGCGTGCCGACCAGGCGCAGAGCGAAGCGCTGTTCCGTTCGGTGCAGCTCGCGCTGCAGGCGGACGTCGCGCAGAACTACTTCGAACTGCGTCAGCTCGATTCCGACCAGGACCTGTACCGCCGCACGGTGGAGTTGCGCGAGCAGGCACTGAAGCTCGTGCAGCGCCGCTTCAACGAAGGCGACATCAGCGAGCTCGACGTGTCGCGCGCGAAGAACGAGCTGGCGACCGCGCAGGCCGATGCGGTCGGCGTCGCGCGCCGGCGCGCGGCGTCCGAGCATGCGCTCGCGATCCTGCTCGGCAAGGCGCCCGCGGATTTCGCGTTCAAGGAAACGCCGATCGTGCCGGTCGCGGTGAAGGTGCCGCCGGGCCTGCCGTCCGCGCTGCTCGAACGCCGTCCGGACGTGTCGGCGGCCGAGCGTGCGATGGCGGCCGCGAACGCGCGGATCGGCCTCGCGAAGTCGGCGTACTTCCCGAAGCTCGACATCACGGGGGCATTCGGCTATGAGGCGTCGACGCTCGGCAACCTGTTCATGTGGTCGAGCCGCACGTTCCTGCTCGGGCCGTTTGCCGGCGCCGCGCTGACGCTGCCGCTGTTCGACGGCGGGCGTCGTGCGGCCGGCGTGCAGCAGGCACGCGCGCAGTACGACGAGCAGGTCGCGAACTACCGGCAACAGGTGCTCGTCGCGTTCCGCGAGGTCGAGGACAACCTTGCCGACCTGCGCCTGCTCGACGACCAGATCCGCGCACAGGATGCGGCCGTCAACGCGTCGCGGCGCGCGGCGACGTTGTCGCGCACGCAGTATCAGGAAGGCGAGGTCGCGTATCTCGACGTGATCGACAGCGAGCGCTCGGTGCTGCAGTCGCAACTGCAGGCGAACCAGTTGACCGGCGCGCAGGCGGTGTCGACCGTGAACCTGATCCGCGCGTTGGGCGGTGGTTGGGGGGCGGCGCCGACGGCGGTGGGCGATGCGGCGTCCGTCAAGGCGGAAGTGGCGGCGCGTTGAGGCACCGGCCCGTGACGGGCCGACTCGACGGGTAGTCGATCGAAGAACCCCGATCCGTGACGATGCGGATCGGGGTTTTTTATTGGCGGCCGGTTATGCCTGTTGCTCCGGCTTCACGTCCGTGCGTTCGGCGATCACCACCGCGTACCGGCCGACCGCGTCGGCGATGCGCTGCGCCAGCACGGGATCGCGCACCGCGCGCGCAAGCGTGACGCCGCCCGACAGCAGTGCGAGGAACGCGATCGCGCGATCGTCGTCGGGGGTGTCGCCCATCCCGGCCGACACTTCGTCGACGATCTGCCGCAATGCCTGTTCGTACGCGTCGCGCGTTTCGTCGTCGGCGCGCATCACTTCCGGCGACAGACTCGGCAGCGCACAGCTTTCGCCGAGTTCGCAGGTGCGTCGCGGGCCGAGGTAGAACGACACGAACGGGCGCCGCCAGCGCGCGCCGTGCTCGGCCTTGAACGTCGCGACGCCTTGCCGGAGCTGGGCGAGGCCATCGAGGACGACCTGCCGGAACGCTTCGCCCTTCGTCTTGAAATGGCCGTAGAACGCGCCGTTGGTGACGCCCGCCGCCTTCGTCAGCGGACCGATGCCGGAGCCGCCATATCCCTCCTGGCGGAACAGGCGGCTCGCCGCATCGAGGATGCGCGTGCGAGTTTCGTGCTTGTGCTCGACGGAATAACGCATGACTGGCTCGCTTCAGAGGGATCACTCTTTATCTTGCAAAGAGAGTGATCAGTGTCTATTGTATAGAGAGTGACTGATATTTATATCACGTCACCTAACCGATGACCTGACCAGGAGAAAGTGCGATGCCGATTACGCTGACAGTATCCGAAGGGGTTTTCACGCCGGACGACGAGGGGCCGGTGTTTGCCGAGTTGACCGATGCGCTGCTGGAAGTCGAAGGATTGACCGGGAATGCGTTCCTGGCGCCGAACGTGGTGGGCACGCTCAACGTGCTGCCGCGAAACCGGACCTTCGTGCACGGACGGGCGGAGCCCGCCGCGTTCGTCGAACTGAAGCTGCCTGCCGTGGCGCTCGCCGCGCCCGACCGGCAGCGGCAATTCGTCGAACGGGCGACCGCGATCGTGCTGCGCCGCGCCGGCGGGCGGCTGACGCCTGCGCAGGTATGGGTGAATGTCGTCCATGCGGTCGACGGCGGATGGGGTATTGCCGGGCGGCGCTATGACAACGCGTCGCTCGTCGATTCGATCCAGAGTGCAGCGGCGGCAGCGCATTAATCGCAACTAACGGTCAAGCCGTCAGGCGTAGACCGACGGCGTGGCGGCGCTCGCCGCCACGCCGGTCATTTCTGGTCGCCTGCAGCCCGCAGCGCGCGGACCAGTTCGCTGGCCGCCTTGCCGAGCCCCGTGTGTTTCGGCCGCCTCAGGTACACGGGCAACGGCAGCCCGTTGCGGATGTTCGCGAACACGAGCGGTGCGAGTTCGCCGTCGGCGACATATCGGCCGATCACGGATTCGGGCAGGTTCGCCCAGCCATGTCCGGCCTTCACGAGCGCGATCGCGGTCGCCATGTCGGTGACCTTCCACGTGCGATTGCCGATCAACGGCCGCACGTCGGTCAGCGGCCGCTCGGGATCGGCGATCACGATCTGCCGGAAGCCCGACAGCCGCTCGATCGCTTCCGGTTGCGCGCATTCGGCGATCGCCGGATGGCTCGGCGCGGCGACCGCGATGAGCGTCTCGGTCCACAGCGCGTGGATCTGCTCCTGCGGATGCAGGTCGAGCCCGCTGTACGCGACACAGAGATCGACGGCGCCGCGATGCAGCGCATCGACGATCGCGTCCTGCGGCGCCGTGACGACGCTGACGGCGAGCGCCGGGTATTTCGCGGCGACGGCCGTCAGTGCGCGGGCGACGGGCGTGCCGTCGAGTTCGGCGGCGAGGCCGAGCCGCAACGTATCTTCGACGCCTTCCGACAGGTGCTGCGCATGCGCGCGCAGCGCGTGCAGCCGTTCGGCGATCGAGCGCGCGTCGGGCAGCAGCGCGGTCATCGCGGCGGTCGGCGTCGGTTCGCGCGTGCCGCGGTCGAACAGCACGAGGTCGAGTTCGGCCTCGAGGTTCGCGATCGCCATGCTGATTGCCGACGGCGTGCGGCCGAGCGCCCGCGCGGCGGCGGAAAACGAGCCTTTGTCGATGACGGTCAGCAGCATGTCGATGTGGTCGCTGGTCAGCATGCGAGGGCTTCCTGTCAGAAAAATTGAAAGGACCTGACTTTTGCGGACGGGCTACCCGCTGATAGTCTCGCCACCTTGTTCGATAGAAGGTGGATGGTCATGCAAGGGTGGAAGAGACGCATAGTCTACGTCGTGATGTTCGAGGTGCTCGGCATCCTGATCGCATCGTCGGTGCTCGGCATGCTGAGCGGCGCGAGCGTGGCGACGAGCGGACTGCTGGGCGTGATGATCTCGACGACGGGCGTCACCGTCAATTTCCTGTACAACCTCGTGTTCGAGGCGTGGGAGCGCAAAAGAGCAGCGACGACACGCACGGTCGGGCGCCGTGTGCTGCATGCGATCGGCTTCCAGATCGCGCTCGTGACGTTCCTGATCCCGCTGATCGCGTGGTGGCTCGACGTGTCGCTGCTGCAGGCGTTCCTGTACGACGCGGTGCTGATCGTGTTCTTCCCGATCTTCACGTTCACGTACAACTGGGCGTTCGACAGCGTGTTCGGGCTGCCCGATGCGGTCACGCGCAAGGCTGAGCCGGAGCCGGCCGCGTGGTAGGACACGCCGGCGGCGCGGTGTGACAAGCAACGGCGGGCGCGCATGCGTCCGCCGTTTTTCGTTGGTGCTCAACCTGTCGTCGATGTCCGGCATGTGACGGAAGAAATTGTAGAGGACTTCTAATGTCGTAATCGTCTGGATATTTGTCGGATCTTAACAAAACTGTCCGATTTCCCTTTCTAGAATCCGACAGATCGATGACGCGCGCGGCGGGCAGGAGGGGGCCGCCGACGCGCCGCGCGCCTGGTTCGGAACCGCTTTGCGGCCCCGAGGCCGCGCATCGCCCGCACGCGGCGCATGCGGCCTGCATGAGCATCCCCGGCCGGCCAGAAAAACGAGGAGGGATTGCCGATGTCGCGTATCGATCGCCGGACGTTCCTGACCCGCTCGGCGCAGGCGGCCGGCGCTGCCGCGCTCGCGGCGGCGCTGCCCGAAAGCATTCGCCGCGCACTTGCCGTCGAGCCGGCCCGCGTGACCGGCACGATCCGGGACGTCGAGCACATCGTCGTGCTGATGCAGGAAAACCGCGCATTCGACCATTACTTCGGCACGTTTCCGGGCGTGCGCGGCTTCAACGATCCGCGCGTGGTCGCGCGCCCCGACGGCAAGAGCGTCTGGTATCAGAACTACAAGGGCCGCGACTACGTGCCCTGGCATCTCGACACGTCGAAGACGTGGGCGCAGTGGATGATGCCCGAGAACCACGAGTGGGATGCGTTCCACAAGCTGTGGAACGAAGGGCGCAACGACCAGTGGATGGCCGTGCAGTGGCCGGACGCGATGGGCTACTTCAAGCGCAACGACCTGCCGTATTACTACCCGCTTGCGAGCGCGTTCACGATCTGCGACGCGTATCACCAGTCGATGATGGGGCCGACCAATCCGAACCGGCTCTACCTGATGACGGGGCGCTCGTCGCCGAACGCGGACGGCAGCCAGGTCGCGATGTCGAACTGGATGGGCGACCGCACGGGCACGGTGTCGTGGAAGACCTTCCCCGAACGCTTGCAGCAGGCCGGCATCGACTGGCGCGTCTACCAGGAAGGCGGTGTCGGTTCGTTCAACGTCGCGTGGAATTTCCTGTCGAGCCGCTACTGGATCGACAACACCAACAACTACGACTGCAACGCGCTCGCGTGGTTTTCGCAGTACAAGTCGGCGTCGTCGAGTTCGCCGCTCAACCAGCGCGGGCTGACCGCGCGCGGCATCGCGTCGCTGCGCGACGACGTGCTCGCGAACCGGCTGCCGCAGGTGTCGTGGATCGTGCCGCCGTTCTCGTCGTCCGAGCATCCGTGGTGGGGGCCGTCGTTCGGCGAGGAATTCGTGTCGCGCATTCTCGACGCGCTCACGTCGAATCCCGACGTATGGGCGAAGACGGTATTCCTGATCTGCTACGACGAAGGCGATGGCCGCTTCGACCACGTGACCGCACCCGTGCCGCCGTGGAAGGCCGGCAAGGGGCTGTCGACGGTCAGCGTCGAAGGCGAGATCGAGCAGGCCTCCGGGTTGCCGATCGGGCTCGGCACGCGCGTGCCGCTGCTCGCGATCTCGCCGTGGTCGAAGGGCGGATGGACCTGTTCCGAAGTCTTCGATCACTCGTCGGTGATCCGCTTCATCGAGAAGCGTTTCGGCGACGATCATCCGGAAGTCTATGAATCGAACATCACGCCGTGGCGCCGCGCGGTGTGCGGCGATCTTACGTCGGCGTTCGACTTCGCGGGCGATGCGGACCGCACGGTGCCGCCCGCGCTGCTCAACCTGACCGCGACGAAGGCGCAGCTCGACAACGCGTACTGGGTGCAGTACTACCTCGCGAAGCCGAGCTATCCGTCGAGCTACCCGGCCGAGAATGCGCCGCTGCCGGTGCAGGAACCGGGTCAGCGCAAGCTGCGCGCGGTGCCGTACGAGCTGTTCGTCGAAGCGGCGCTCGATACGCGCGCCGGCGTGCTGAACGTGAGCTTCGCGAACAACGGCAAGGCCGTGCCGGGCAACGCGGCCGGCACGTCGGCCGCGGTGTTCCATGTGCATGACGCGATCGCGCAGAACGGCCCGCGCTTCTACACGATCCAGAGCGGCCGCGTGCTGAGCGACCAGTGGTGGCCGGTGCGTGACACGCAGGGACGCTACGACCTCGCCGCGTACGGGCCAAACGGCTTCTTCCGCCGCTTCAAGGGCAGTGCGGCGTCGAGCGCGCCGCTGTTCGATGTGACGGTTGCCTATCGCGCCGACGGCAATCTCGTCGTGCGGATGCGCAACGCGGGCCGCACGCCGCTCGTCGCGACGCTCACGGATAACGGCTACAGCGCCGCGCCGCGTTCGGGCACGGTCGCGGCGGGCGCTGCCGTCGACACGGTGCTGAACCTGTCGGCAAGCGGTGGCTGGTACGACTTCAGCGTGACGATCGATGTGGATGCGGGCTATCTGCGCACGCTGGCCGGCCATGTCGAAACCGGCGCGGCGAGCGTGACCGATCCGCTCTTCGCGCGTGTGACAGGGACCGCATGATGAACCGAACCGTCATCGTATGGGGCACGGTCGCGCTGGCGGCAGGCGCCGTCGCGTCGGCCGTCGTGCTGTGGAGCGGCCGTCCGGGCGGCACGCCACACGCTTCTTCCACCGTAGTCAGCCAGGCATCTTCCATGACGAATCCAGCGGCCGCGTCGCCGGTCAATTTCCGCGCGCAGCTCGACGGCTATGCACACGAACGCGACGCGCTGAACGCGGCCGACCGTCAGGCGCGCGCCCGTTCGTTGCTCGCGCAACTGCGTGCCGATGCGGATGCGGGCAAGCTCGATCCGCGCGAGGCGTCGGGCCTCGCGGATCTGCTGCTGCAGGATGCGGAACCGGACGCCGGCGCACGCCAGGCCGCGAGCGATGCATTGCGCGACCATCTGCGCGATCTCGCGATGGGCGAGCGGCCGGCCTCGCCCGCGCGCGAGCGGCAGGATGCGGACTATGTCGCGCAGAGCCGCAAGATCATCGACGAGGTGGTGCGCACGGTGCCGGACCGCGAACAGCAGCGCGTGGCGCTCGATACGCGGCTGGCGGAATTGCGCAGGCAGATCTACGGGACGGACGCGCCGGTAACGCACGGCGGTTGATGGAGCGGCGATGCGGCGTGTATCCGCATCGTCGTTGAACTGCGAGGAGAACGGGCGGCGCAGAAGCCGCCCGGGAGCACTTACGCGGCGACGAACTCGTGCACGAAGCGGTTGAACACGGCGGGGCTCGCTGCGTTCATCCCGTGCGACGCGCCAGCGACGGTCTGCCGTTGCGCATTGTCGATCCACTGCGACAGCGTGTCGACGTTGTTGCGGAACATCTTCGGGCTGCGCTGGCCGTCGATCAGCAGCGTGCGGCACGCGATGTCGCCGGCCGTGTGCTGCGAGTACGCGGGCAGCGGGTCGCGCAGTTGCTTCGGCAGCGTGCTCGCGTTGTCGATCGCCATCGTGCGGAAGCGCGACGTGCTCTTTTTCCATGCGCCCGGCAGGCTCACGGAATCGACGAACATTTCGAGGCCCGATTCGACGTCGCCTTGCCCGATCAGGTTCACGGCCTTCGTGCGCAGCGCGATCGCGGCGGCCGGCAGTGCGGCTTCGCGCACGCCCGGCTGTTGCAGCGGGCCGCCCGGATCGGCGAGCGTCAGCGATTCGACGAGGTTCGGATGCTGGCGCGCGACGTTGAACGCGACGCTGCCGCCGCGCGAGTGACCGACCAGATGCACGGGGCCGAGATCGAGTGCGTCGATGAATTCGGCGAGCTCGTCCACATGGTTCTGCCAGCTGAACTCGTCCTGGATGCCCGCTTCGACGGCCGGCCAGTAATGGCTGAGGCTCGGCGCGATGCAGCGGTAGTGAGCCGACAGCGACGCGAGTTGCGGATCCCAGTAGCGGTAGTCGCACAGCGAGCCGTGCACGAACACCATCGGCGCGCCGCTGCCCCGCTCGACATACGGCAGGCTGATGCCTGACGAAAGCGTCGCAAATTGCAGGTCGGGGTTCGCGAGCACGGACGGCTCGATTCGCATGTTCATGACTGAAAGACTCAAAGGTGCGTCAACACGACGCAACTATGCATCACGGCGACCTGCAAGGAAAACGCATAATTTTCATCGTGACGATCAATTTTATTGATGGTTCGGCCGGAAACCCTTGTCGGAAGGGGGCGGGTGTCGATGCTTTCAATCGTCTAACGATTGGCCGCGAAGCCGGACACGCCTGAAAAGGGCGTGCGACGGCCTGCGCACCGGCGCATCGCAACCTGGGAAAAGGGAAGGCCGCGCGCCGCGCAAGCGGCCCGCGTGTCAGCGCACCGCCAGCGCGGGCGCGGTCTGAAGCGCGACGGGGAGGTCGTTGTCGGCCGCGAACTGCATCGCGAAATCGAATGCGTCCGCGCAGACGGTGCGCAATTCGTCCGACACGAACAGGCATTTGACGTTGCCGTCGACGACGGGCATCGCGAGCCGCGACAGCGCGCACGGATAGCCGGGCCGCCGTTCGCCGACGAACAGCGTGATGACGCCCGCGAGGCGCTCGGGCCAGTCGCTCGGGCGGAAGGTTTTCTGCGCGCGCGTGACGCCGCGGATCAGGTGGCCGGTGATGCGGCCCTGTTCGGTGACTTCGATGCGATCCATGCTGTACGTGTCCTCGTTCGCGTCATTCGCCGCCATCGGCCGCCGCGTCGCCGCGTGCGGGAATCCGCAGGTTGCGCAGCTTGTGATAGAGCGTTTTCTTCGGCATGCCAAGCGCTTCGCTTGCCTCCGCGACGTTGCCGTTGTGACGCTGCAGCATGTCCTCGATCAGCATCCGCTCGAAATACGCGAGCTGTTCCGCGAGCGTGCCGCCCACGGCCGGCGTGCCGCCCGACGACAGCAGGCTGTCGCCGGTCAGCCCGAGCACGAAGCGGTCGGCCACGTTCTGCAGCTCGCGCACGTTGCCGGGCCACGCGTGCGTCATCAGTTCGGATACCTGCGCAGCCGTGACGACCGGCGCCGGCTGCCCGAAGCGCCGCGCGGCCGCGAGCACGAAATGTTCGAACAGCAGCGGCACGTCCTCGCGCCGCTCGCGCAGCGGCGGCAGTTCGATCTGCGCGACGTTGAGGCGATACAGCAAGTCCGCGCGGAAGCGGCCATCGGCCGCGAGCTCGGCGAGATCGGTCTTCGATGCGGCAACCACGCGGCAGTCGACCGGAATCAGCTCGTTCGCGCCGAGCCGCTCGACCACGCGCTCCTGCAGCACGCGCAGCATCTTGATCTGCAGCGGAACCGGCATCGTCTCGATCTCGTCGAGGAACAGCGTGCCGCCGTCCGCCCATTCGATCTTGCCGATGCGTTTCTTGATCGCGCCGGTGAACGCGCCGGCTTCATGACCGAACAGCTCGCTCTCGAAAACCTGCTCGGGCAGGCCGCCGCAGTTCAGCGCGACGAAATGCGCGTCGCGCCGGCCGCCGAAGTCGTGCAGGCTGCGCGCGATCAGCTCCTTGCCGGTGCCCGTTTCACCGGTGATCAGCACCGACACCGACGTATCGGCGAGGCGCAGGATCTTCTTGCGCACGTCGGCCATCGCGGGCGACTTGCCGAGCACGAACGCCTCGATGCCCTGCCAGTTGTTCAGCGCCGCGCGCAGGCCCTGCACCTCGAGCGTCAGGCGGCGCTTCTCGACCGCGCGCGCGACGCGCCCCGCGATCACGTCCGACGAAAACGGCTTCTCGATGAAGTCGTATGCGCCGACCTGCATCGCGCCGACGGCCGTCGAGATATCGGCATGGCCGCTGATCAGCACGACCGGGATCTGCGCGTCGATGGCCATCACGCGATCGAGCAGTTGCAGCCCGTCGATGCCCGGCATCCGCACGTCCGACACGATCACGACCGGTGCACCGGGCGCGACGTGATGCAGCGCGTCGGCGGCCGACGCGAACGCATCGACCGCGAAGCCGGCAAGCGCTACCGCCTGCTCGACGCCGATCCGGACGTTTTCATCGTCCTCGACGACCAGCACCCGAATCTCATCTTCCATGCTCTGTCCTTTGCAGCGTCGCCGCCGCGAATTCGATACTGAACTGCGCGCCGCCTTCGTCGCGGTTCGTCGCGGCGATCTTCGCGCCGAACGCCTCGACGATGCGCGACGTGATCGCGAGGCCGAGCCCGAGGCCCTGGCCGCGCGGCTTGGTCGTGACGAACGGCTCGAACAGGTGCGGCAGCACCTCGGGCGCGATGCCCGCGCCGCTGTCGGCGACGGTGAAGCGCACGCGGCCGGCTTCGTCCGGCCCGGCGGCCTCGATGACGATGCGACGTACGGGCGCATCGTGCACCGCGTCGAGCGCGTTGCCGAGCAGGTTCACGATCACCTGCTGCAACTGACTCGATTCGGCCGACACGGCGGTGCCCGGCGCGATGTTCACGTCGAGCTGCACGCCTTCGTCGCGAATTCGCGCGTCGTAGATCAGCCGCGCATGCGCGACGGCCTCGATCAGCGAGACCGCGACCCGCTCGACGTCGGGCTTGCGCGCGAACGTCTTCAGCTCGCCGGTGAGCACCGCCATGCTGTCGACGAGCTTGCCGATCCGTTCGAGATTGGCGAGCGCCGGCGCGGGCTGGCCACGCTCGAAGAACGTGCGCGCGTTGTCGCACAGCGTGCGGATCGCGACGAGCGGCTGGTTCAGCTCGTGCGTGAGGCCGGCGGCCATCTGCCCGAGCACCGCGAGCTTGCCCGCATGCACGACTTCCTGCTGCGACGCGCGCAGCCGCTGCTCGGTGCGCTCGCGCTCGACGATCTCGCGCTGCATCCGTTCGTTCGCGGCCGTCAGCG
>NZ_JAAGPG010000515.1:0-5725 GCF_017104665.1 Burkholderia sp. Se-20378
GATCGCGCCGGTGCCGCCGCCGAGCTCGACGACCAGCCCGTCGCCGTCCGGCACCGCATCGGCCATCTCGCGCGCCAGCTGCCGCGAACTCGGGCACAACGCGCCCACCGCGGCCGGACGGCCGACCCACTCGCGCACGAACAGTGCCGAGACACGCCACGCGTTCGGCCACATCATGGGCAGCCCTTCAACGGTTGCGCTGTCGGCCTCGACGTGCCGACGGCTTCGTGGAACAGGGCTACGGCGACACGGGGTTTGGGCATGCGCATCCTCCTGGACGAATCGGTCCGTCGCAGGAAGAGCGACGTTCAAATCGATTCTAGGAAACGCAAACTTAAGGCGACGTGAAGATTGTCCCTGATTCCGCTGATCAATTCGTGCCCGATCGGCCGCCCGCAGCCCGGTCAGCGATCGACACGCTGCTGGAAGTGCGCGGGATAGCGCTCGCCGACGATCCGGATCTGCTGCAGCGCAGTCTCGATCGCGGCGAGATCGTCGGCCGTCAGCACGACGTCGGCCGCACCCACGTTCTCGTCGAGCCGGTGCAGCTTCGTCGTGCCCGGGATCGGCACGATCCACGGCTTGCGGGCCAATAGCCAGGCCAGCGCGATCTGCGCGCGCGTCGCGCCCTTGTCGGTCGCGATCCGGCCGAGCAGGTCGACGAGGCCCGCGTTCGCCTTGCGGTTTTCCTCCGAGAAGCGCGGCACGACATTGCGGAAATCGTTCTCCGCGAACGTCGTGTTCGCATCGATCGCGCCGGTCAGGAAACCTTTACCGAGCGGGCTGAACGGCACGAAGCCGATGCCGAGTTCCTCGAGCGTCGGCAGGATCCGCGCCTCCGGCTCGCGCCACCACAGCGAATACTCGCTTTGCAGCGCGGCGACCGGCTGCACCGCGTGCGCGCGGCGAATCGTCTGCTCGCCGGCTTCCGACAGCCCGAAGTGCGCGACCTTGCCTTCGCGGATCAGGTCCTTGACCGTGCCGGCCACCTCTTCGATCGGCACGTTCGGATCGACGCGATGCTGATAGAACAGGTCGATGCGATCGATCTTCAGCCGCTTCAGCGCCGCGTCGGCTACGTCGCGGATATGCGACGGCCGGCTGTCGACACCCTTCATCGCCTGGCCGTCCTCGAAACCGAACTTGGTGGCGATCACGACCTGATCGCGAAACGGCGCGACCGCCTCGCCGACCAGCTCCTCGTTGACGAACGGGCCGTACGCTTCCGCCGTGTCGAAGAACGTCACGCCGCGCTCGAACGCTGCGCGGATCAATGCGATGCCGCTCGCCTTGTCGGTCGCGGGGCCGTAACCGTAACTCAATCCCATGCAGCCGAGCCCGATTGACGAGACTTCGAGGCCGCTCTTACCAAGCATGCGTTGTTGCATGACGCTCTCCTGCTGAAGATGAAAAGGTTCGACCGAATGCCGAGGAGGCCAGTGTAGGTTGATGGATAGCGCTCAACAATCGGCGTACCATTTCATGCGTTACTGAGGAAAATTCATAAATGCTCCGCACCGGCATCGGCGAACTCACGACCTTCATCACGATCGCGGAACAGCGCAGCTTCAGCGGTGCGGCGCGCATCCTGGGTGTATCGCCGTCGGCGCTGAGCCACGCGGTGCGCCACCTCGAAGCGCGGCTCGGCGTGCGCCTCTTCAACCGCACCACACGCTCCGTCGCGCTGACGGAGGCCGGCGAGCAGTTGCTGCTGCGCGTGCGGCCCGCAGTGGCCGATCTCGAAGACGCGCTGAACGACGCGGCCACCGCTCGCAACCGTCCGTCCGGCCAGATCCGGATCAGTGCATCGGAGGCGGCGGCGCGCCCGCTGATCCGGCATGTGCTGCCCGCGTTCGTCGCCCGCTATCCGGACATCCACGTCGAGTTCGTCACCGATTCGCGGCTGATCGACATCGTCGAGCACGGCTTCGACGCCGGTATCCGCGTTCATGAAGACGTGCCGCGCGACATGATCGCGGTGAAGTTCGGCGACACGATCCGCTTCGTCGCGGTGGCGTCGCCCGACTACCTGTCGCGACACGCGCCGCCGGAGCGGCCGCAGGATCTCGTGGATCACCGGTGCATCCGCTACCGTTTCGAAAGCGGCGCCCTCTATCGATGGGATCTGATCCGCAAGGGCAAGCGCGTCAGCGTGGATGTCGACGGGCCGATGACGCTCGGCAACCAGGGGCTGATGATCGATGCCGCGCTGGCCGGCATCGGCATCGCGTGGGTGACGGAATCGCGCGTCGCCGAGCACGTGGCCGCCGGGCGGCTCGTGCGTGTCTTGCCGGAATGGAGCCAGGATTTCGGCGCGCTGTGTCTCTACTATCCGGCGAACCGGCATCCGCCGGCGGCGCTGCGCCTGTTCGTCGAGGCCGTGCGCGAGTGGGTGGCGGCCGGGCGGGAAGCGGCACCCGCTTGAACGCACGCGTGCCGGGACATCATCGCGACTGATGCCGTGCCGCGCGACACACGGGCCCGGCCAGCCCGCCCCTTAACGCGTGGCGCGCATCAGGATGTTCGCGAACGGCAAACCTTCGTCATCCTCATCGCGCCGCGAAACCTCTTCGAAGCCGAGCCGCGCGTAAAACGCATGGGCATCGCGATTGTCGGCGTACACCTCGAGTTCGAGCGCGCCCTTGAGCGCGAGCGCATGCTTGACCAGCGCGCGGCCGATCCCGTGGCCGTGCAACGCCGGCGCGACGAACAAGCCACCGATCGACGCGTCGAGCAGGCCGATGAAGCCGACCGGTTCGCCGGCCCGACACGCGACCCAGGTTTCCGCCTTGGGTAGATAAACCGTTTCGATCAGCGTGCGCTGCTCGCGCAGCCGCGCCTCGCCGAGAAACGGATGCGCGAGCAGCGACGCATCGAACCAGATGGCCGACAGCGTGTGCAGGTCGGATGCCTCGTAAGCGCGAATCTCGATTGCCATGTTTTCGTATTGTTCAATTCGACCTGCAGAGACAAACGCACCCCGGCGCGTTCGTCGCTGCGGTACGCCGCGCGCGCGGCCCGAAGCATCGCGCGCGGCACCGCATTACCGCAGGTTGGTTCTCGCCAGCTCGACGATCTCGTCGCCGCGACCACTGAGGATCGCGCGCAGCATGAACAGGCTGAAGCCCTTCGCATGCGCGATCTCGATCTTCGGCGGCATCGCAAGCTCGTACTTCGACGTGACGACGTCGACGACGGCCGGCCCGTCATGCGCGAACGCCATGCGCAGCGCTTCCTCGACGTTCTCCGAATGCTCGACGCGCACGCTGAAAATGCCCGCGCCCTTCGCGATCGCCGCGAAGTCGGTCGGGCTCAGGTCGACGTTCGTGTCGAGATAGCCGGCCGCCTTCAGCTCCATCGACACGAAGCCGAGCAGGCTGTTGTTGTACACGACGATCTTGATCGGCAGCTTGAGCTGGCGTGCGGTCAGCAGATCGCCGAGCAGCATCGACAGCCCGCCGTCGCCGGACAGCGACACCACCTGCCGCCCCGGATGCGCGCCCTGCGCGCCGAGCGCCTGCGGCATCGCGTTCGCCATCGACCCGTGATTGAACGAGCCGTGCAGTTGCCGCTTGCCGTTCATCGTCAGGTAGCGCGCAGCCCACAGCGTCGGCGTGCCGACGTCGGCCGTGAAGATCGCGTCTTCCGCCGCGACGTCGTCGACGATCTTCGTCAGGTATTGCGGATGGATCGCGCGGCCCGGCGGCTCGGCCACTGCGAGATCGTCGAGGCCCTTGCGCGCCGCCGCGTAATGCTTCAGCGCATTCTCGAGGAAGCGCCGCTGCGTCTTGCGCGTGAGGCGCGGCAGCAGCGCCGCGATCGTTTCCTTCACGGTGCCGACGAGGCCGAGCGCGAGCGGCGCGCGATGGCCGAGCTGCGAGCCCTTCCAGTCGATCTGCGCGACTTTCGCGTTCGACGGATAGAACGGCCGGTACGGAAAATCCGTGCCGAGCATCAGCAGCGTGTCGCACGATTCCATCGCGTGATAGCCCGAGCTGAAGCCGATCAGCCCCGTCATTCCGACATCGAACGGGTTGTCCCATTCGACGAACTGCTTGCCGCGCAGCGCATGCACGACCGGCGCGCCGAGCGTATCGGCCAGCGCGACCACTTCATCGTGCGCACCCTGCGTGCCGCTGCCGCACAGCAGCGTCACCGCGTCGGACGCATTGAGCAGCGCCGCGAGCCGGTCGAGATCGGCATCGGCCGGCAGGATCGACGGCGGCGCCGCGTCGCTCCACGCCGGCAGCTCGTCCGGGCCGTCGCCGAGCGCAATGTCGCCCGGCAGCACGATCACCGCGACGCCACGCTCGTCGATCGCGGTGCGCATCGCGCGCGCGAGCACGCGCGGGAACTGCGACGCGTTCGTCACGAGTTCCGCGAAGTGACTGCATTCGCGGAACAGCTCCTGCGGATGGGTTTCCTGGAAGTAGCCGAGGCCGATCTCGGTCGACGGAATGTGCGCGGCGATCGCGAGCACCGGCTGGTGATTGCGGTGGCAGTCGTAGAGCCCGTTGATCAGGTGCAGGTTGCCGGGGCCGCAGCTGCCCGCGCACACCGCGAGCCGCCCGGTCGACGCGGCATCCGCGCCGGCCGCGAACGCGGCGCTTTCCTCGTGCCGCGTATGCATCCAGCGGATCGAGCCGATCTGGCTCAGGCTGAACGACAGGCCGTTCAGGCTGTCGCCCGTCACGCCCCAGATGCGCTCGACGCCCGCTGCCGCCAGCGTCTTCGCCAGATATTCCGCCATCGTCTGTTTAGCCATGCTGTCCTCGCTCGTTGATGGGTCGTCACACGAATGAACCGGCTCCGGTGGCTGCCTGCGCCGGCGACCGGACGAGCATACGCGATCGCTTCGCGCGGCGTCGTGAAGGTGCAATGCGCTGGCGCGCATGTCGTTCGGTCCCTTTCGACGGTGTCGGGCGACTGTCGCCGTTTCGTCGGCCAGCCGGCGGTATCGCTTGCGAAGGTGCGTTCAGCTCCAGTCGGACGCCGATTCGTCCGGATCGACCAGCGTCAGCCCCGCCGACGGCAGCGGCAGCGCGGTCTTGTAACGCACCTGCTTCAGCGCGAAGCTCGACCGGATGTTCGACACGCCGGGAATCGTCGTCAGCCGCTCGATGATGAAGCGCTCGAGCGTGCGCATGTCGGGCATCACGACACGCAGCAGGTAGTCGGCGTCGCCCGACATCAGGTAGCACTCCATCACCTCGGGCCGCTGCGAAATCGCTTCCTCGAAGCGCTGCAGCGCATCCTCGACCTGCTTCTCGAGGCTGACCTGGATGAACACGTTGATCCGCAGCCCGAGCGGCTCCGGATCGAGCAGCGTGACCTGCTGCCGGAACAGCCCGAGCTTCTCCAGCGCGCGCACGCGGTTGAAACAGGGCGTGGCCGACAGGTTCACCGCCCGCGCGAGTTCCGCGTTCGTGATCCGCGCGTTCTGCTGAAGCTGGTTCAGGATGCCGATGTCGATGCGGTCGAGCCGCCGCGGGTTTGCGCTCATGGTCGAAATATTCCGGAAGAGTGGCCGTAACCGGAATATTTACACTATCCACAGCAGAATTCCCAATGAAATCAGACGCATATTTTGCGGATCGGCGGGTAGCATGATTCGACCGATTGCCACTGATTGCGCGCCGCTCCGAACCGGTGCGCGGGAGACCTGCGATGACGGACCTGTCGAACGGACTCGACGCCACGCGGCGCGCGAACCTCGCGCACGCCG
>NZ_JAAGPG010000516.1:0-5879 GCF_017104665.1 Burkholderia sp. Se-20378
GCGCGCCCGCTCGGCCTCGACGTGCACGCTGGCGACGATCGGTGCACCTTGCGCCGCGCGCAGGAGTTCGTCGACCCCGAAATCGCGGCACAGCGCCGCGTAATCGCCGAACATGAAGCGCGCCGGACCGTAGTCTTCCGGCAGCCACGGATCGTGCGAGCCCGCATCGAGTCGCCACAGGGGGTGATGCGCGGCGACTTCATGCAGCCAGCGCGTTTCCGCAAGCGCCTCGTCGCGCGCCCGCTCGGCCTCGACGTGCACGCTGGCGACGATCGGTGCACCTTGCGCCGCGCGCAGGAGTTCGTCGACCCCGAAATCGCGGCACAGCGCCGCGTAATCGCCGAACATGAAGCGCGCCGGATCGTAGTCTTCCTGCAGCCACGGATAGTGCGCGCCCGCATCGAGTCGCCACAGGTGGTGATGCGCATCGACGAGCGCATCCGGCATGCCGTCGAGCGGCGACGCGTCGCGCATGTCAGCGGGCTCCGGCGAGCACGTACGACGCGTCGGGCTCGCGCAGCGTCGCCATTGCGCCGACGAACCGCCACGTGTCGAGATCGAGCTCGCGCACGTAGTCGTCCTGGAACGACACGTACGCAACGCGCCGCGACGGATGGAACGACAGCGCGGTCGGGTTCGCGGGCAGCGCGATGCGTTCGATCTCCTCCAACTGCCGCGCATCGAACACGGAGATCGACCGCTCGCCCGAATTGGTCAGCAGCAGCAGGTCGCGGCCGTCCGGCGCGCTCGTGCGGTAGATGCGGTTCGGATCGCTGCGCGTCTTCACGCGGCGGCCGCAGGTCATCGTGTCGGTATCGATCTCGACCAGCGTATCGTCGCCGCGATTCGCGACGAACAGCGTGCGCTCGTCGCTCGACAGCGCATTGCCTTCGGGGCGCGGGCCGGGCATCACCGCGCGCGGCGCGACCGTCGCGTCGCGCGGATGGAATTGCGTGACCGTATTCGACAGCAGGTGCACGCCATACGCGCGGCTCGCATCGCGCGTGAGCGTGACGAGGTGCGTCTTCACGCCGCCGGACGGCACGGCCATGTTCGGCACGGGCTGTCTGGTCGGCTCGTCGAACACGAGCAGCATGTCGTGCGCCTCGCTCATCGCGTAGAGCCGGCCGTCGCGGTCGCTCGCCATCCCGTGCGGCCGGTAGTACGGCCACAGGTCGAGCATGCGCGTGTGCGTGCGGGCGACGAGATCGATCTCGGCGATCCGGTGATCGCCTTCATGGCCGCGCGACCACGCGGTTTCGATCCCGAAGATGCCGATGTACGCAAAGCGCTCGTTCACGTCGACGGTGAATTCGTGCGGGAAGTTCGGCAGCACGACGTGCTTGAGCGCGGTTTTCGTGTCGAGGTCGTAGAAGCTGAAGGTGTGGGCGCATTTCTGCACCAGCAACAGGATGTCGTTCATGGTGGTGTCTCCGTCAATTCGTCAGCAAGCCTGCGTATTCGTGTAGCCGGGCTCAGTCCTCGCAGCGTTTCGGCAGCGTCAGCGCGAGCAGGCCGGCCACCGCGAGCGTGATCGCGAGGCTGTACACGCCGGCCGCCGCGCTCACGTGCTGGGTCAGCACGCCGACCGCATACGGGCCGCAGAAGCCGCCGAGATTGCCGAGCGCGTTGATCAGGCCGCGCGCGCTGCCGGCCGTCTCGACGCTGCAGAGCTTCGGCGGAATCGCCCAGAACACGCCGGCGGCTGCCTGCAGGAAGAAGCCGCAGCCGATCAGGAACGCGAACGACACGGCCATCGACGCATGCGTGAGCACCGACAGCGCCAGGCACGCGGCGAAGCCGACCAGCGGCAGCAGCACGAACAGTCGGCGCTTGCCGGTTCGGTCAGACAAATACGACGTGACGAACATCCCGATCACCATCGCGACATACGGGAGCATCGCGAGCAGGCCGATCTTGCCCATCCCGGTGTGCGTGAGGTTTTTCAGCAGGGTGGGCAACCACATCGTATAGCCGTAGATGCCGACCTGATAGCAGAAGTTGATGGCGATCAGCAGCCAGATCGTCGGGTTGCGCAGCATCTCGCCGAACGACGCGGCAGCCGGCGTGCCGGCCGCGCGCTTGCGTTCCTGTTCTTCACGCAGCGCGTCGAGGATGTAGGCCTTCTCGCGCGGCGACACCCAGCGCGCCGTCTCCGGGCCGTCGTCGGCGAACATCAGCCACACGACGAGGCACAGCAGCGACAGCGCGCCCGCGCTGAAGAACAGGTGATGCCAGTCGTACGCGGCGAGGATGAAGCCGGACAGCGGCGCGGTGATCATGCCGGCGAGCGGCACGAACATGATGACCATCGCATTCGCGCGGCCGCGTTCGCGATCGGGAAACCAGTGGCTGACCATCGTCAGCACGACGGGCAGCATCCCGCCCTCGGCCACGCCGAGCAGGAAGCGCAGCGTCAGCAGTTGCCAGGTGTGCGTGACGAGCCCGGTCAGCACCGACAGCACGGCCCAGCTCACGAGCGACCACGCGATGAAGGTCTTGCCGCTGCCGAGCGCCGCGCGCCGGCCGCCGGGAATCTGCAGGAACAGGTAGCCGAAGAAGAAGATGCCGCCGGCGAGGCCGGCCATCGTCGCGTCCATGCCGAGATCGGCGTTCATCCCGCCGGGCATCGCGAACGCGATGTTCACGCGGTCCATGTAGGAAATGATGCAGGCGAGCAGCAGCGGCGGAATCACGCGCAGCCAGCGGCGGCGCGGAATGGCTTCGCCGGCTTCGTAGGCCGGGGTGGCCGGGTTCAACAGGGTCATGGTGTCTCCAGTCTGGGTGGTGGGCGGCGGCGGTCTTCTGATGGACCGCTGTCACGCCGTGACGCGCCGGTGTCGTACCGGCCGCCGGTGCGCAACGCCCTGCGGCGTTGCACGGTTGAACCGATGCCGGGTGCCTGGCGTCTAGCGTCCCCAGCGCAGCACGAGCGGATCGAGCCGCCGCGCCGCGTCGAGCAAGCCGGCACGTACCTGTGGATGCAGCTCGGGCCACGGCGAGCGCGGTGCGTCGCACGCGATCACGCCGCCTTCCCGCATCAGCGCCTTCGCGGTCAGGAAGCCGGACTGGCGGTTCTCGTAGTTGATCAGCGGCAGCCAGCGCGCGTATTGCTCGACGGCTTCGTCGCGGCGGCCGGCGAAATACGCGTCGGTGATGCGGCGAATCCCGTCCGGATAGCCGCCGCCCGTCATCGCGCCGGTCGCGCCGGCATCGAGATCGGCGAGCAGCGTGATGCCTTCCTCGCCGTCCCACGGCCCCTCGATCGCATCGCCGCCGAGCGCGATCAGCTCGCGCAGCTTCGACGCGGCGCCGGCCGTCTCGATCTTGAAGTACGACACCGCGTCGATCTCGCGGGCGAGCGACGCGAGGAACGGCGCGGACAGCGCGACGCCGCTCGCGGGCGCGTCCTGGATCATCAGCGGAATGTCGAGGCCGTCGGCGGCTTCGCGGAAGAACGCGCGCACCTGCGCTTCGGGCACACGGAACGTCGCGCCGTGGTACGGCGGCATCACCATCACCATCGCCGCGCCCATCGCCTGCGCGTGCCGGTTGCGTGCCGCGCAGATCCGCGCGCTGAAGTGCGACGTCGTGACGATCACCGGCACGCGGCCCGCGACGTGCTCGAGCGTGATGCGCGTGATCAGGTCGCGTTCGTCGTCGCCGAGCGTGAATTGCTCCGAATAATTCGCGTGGATGCAGATGCCTTGCGAGCCGGCATCGATCATGAAGTCGAGGCAGCGGCGCTGGCCGTCGAGGTCGAGCGCGCCGCGCGCGTCGAAGATCGTCGGTGCGACCGGAAAGACGCCCTGGTAGCGTGCGTGCATGGCGGGCCTCACTCGACGATGTCGAACTGGTCGAGGAACTCGGTCTTCAACGTGAGGCCGAGGCCCGGCACGTCGTCGCGCAGTTGCACGAAGCCGTTCTCGGCCACCGGCTCGCCGTCGAAGATGTAATAGAACAGCTCGTTGCCGACCTCGACGTCGAACATCGGGAAGTACTCGCTCATCGGCGACGCGAGCGTGCTCATCGTCAGGTGATAGTTGTGCATCTGGCCCGCATGCGGAATCACCGGCACGCTGTACGCCTCGCACAGTGCGTTGATCTTGTGCGCCATCGTGATCCCGCCGACGCGGTTCGTGTCGTACTGGACGACCGACACGGCCTTGCGGTCCAGCAGCTGCTTGAAGCCGTACAGCGAGAACTCGTGCTCGCCGCCGGAGATCGGAATGCGCGTGAGCTGGTTCAGCTCCGCATAGCCGTCGATGTCGTCGGCGATCACCGGTTCTTCCAGCCAGCGCGGCTGGTATTTCTCGAGCTTCGGCAGGATCCGCTTCGCGTACTCGAGGTTCCAGCCCATGTAGCACTCGAGCATCAGGTCGTTGTCGTAGCCGATCACCTCGCGGATCGCCGCGACCGATTTCAGGTTCTCTGTCACGCCCTGCTGCCCGTGCGCGGGCCCGTAGCCGAAGCGCATCTTGAACGCGCGGAAGCCTTCCTTCAGATAGCGCTGCGCCTCGTCCTGCATCTCCCGCAGGTCGGTGCGGTAGAGCTTCGAGTAGTAGCAGGGGATCTTTTCCTTGGTGCGGCCGCCGAGCAGCTTGAACACGGGCTTGCCGACGCTCTTGCCGAGGATGTCCCAGATCGCGATGTCGACCGCCGAGATCGCCGCCATGCCGATGCCCTTGCGGCCCCATGCGTGGGTCGCGCGATACATCCGCTGGTTCAGGTATTCGTAGTCCCACGGGTCCTGGCCGATCACGAGCGGCGCGAGGTACTGGTCGATGATCACCTTCGCGACATGCGGCGCGAGCGCGACGTTGCCGAGGCCGACGATGCCGTCGTCGGTTTCGACTTCGACGACCGTCCACGAATGGAAGCGGAAGGTGCTCATCGTTTCCTGCGGTGCGTACAGCAGGTCCATCGCGTTCGAGCAGAAGTTGCCCTGCGGCGGGACGGTCTTGCCTTTCCACTGGAATACGCGGGCGCGGACGGAACGGATTTTCATGAGGGTGTCTCCGGGAATCGGTGTTGTCGTGTGTAAGGGGCGCGCGAACGTTACGCCGAAACGGGGGTGGTGCGGCGCGCGGCGCCCATCCGGCAGGCGATCTGCAGCGCCTGCCAGGTCGCGCCGACGTCGGCCGTGCCGCGGCCCGCGATGTCGTACGCGGTGCCGTGCGCGGGCGTCGTGATCGGCACGGGCAGCCCGCCCTGCACGGTCACGCCGCGCGAGAAGCCGAGCAGCTTGATCGCGATCTGCCCCTGGTCGTGGTACATCGTGACGATCGCCTGGTAGTCGCCGGCCTGCGCCTTCAGGAAGATCGTGTCGGCGGGGAACGGGCCGTGGAACGGCGCGTCGGTCGGCCAGTCGCGCGACTGCAGCTTGCGTACGGCCGGCTCGATGATGTCGACTTCCTCGCGGCCGCAGCTGCCGCCGTCGCCGCCGTGCGGGTTGAACGCGGCGATCGCCACCTTCGGCGCCGCGACGCCGTTCGCGAGCAGCGACCGGTAGATCAGTTCGGAGGCCTGTTCGATCCGCTCGATGCTCAGGTAGCCCGGCGCATCCTTCAGCGGAATGTGCGACGAGATGCGTGCGGTCCACAGCTCGCCGAGCGTGTTGAATTCGCAGAAATAGCCGGTCACGCCTAGCGCTTCGGCGAAGTGGTGCAGCTCGTCCTCGTGTTTCAGGCCGCCGAGCTTCATCGCGTATTTGTTCAGCGGCGCGAAGCAGATTGCGTCGATGTCGCCGGCGAGTGCCGCGTCGAGGCACAGGTCGAGCACGGTCAGCGTCGAGCGGCCGCCGGCCGCGCCGGGCTGCCCGACCGTGACCAGCGCCGGATCGATCGTGTCGACTTCGACGAACGCGGCGCGCGCGGTCG
>NZ_JAAGPG010000517.1:0-5682 GCF_017104665.1 Burkholderia sp. Se-20378
TGCTGGCGCTCGCGCGCAACGTCGCGCGGCAGAGCCCGCACGCGGTCGCGTACAGCAAGGAGCTGATCGGCCTCGCGCGCCGCGGCGTGCCGCGCAGCGCGGCGCTTGCGGTCGAGCGCGAACGTTTCGTCGACCTGTTCGAGACGAACGATCCGCGCGAAGGCGTGGCCGCATTTCTCGGCAAGCGCGCGCCGCAGTGGAATACCGACGGAGAGCCGCAACGATGAGCACGCCGGTGACGAATCACGACGCGTTCGCGGAGCACGCACCCGAGGTGCTGTTTCGCGTGGTGAATCGCGTGGCGCTGATCACGCTGAACCGGCCGGCCGCGCTCAATGCGCTGTCGTACGCGATGATCGGCGAGCTGGCCGCGCTGCTCGAGCGCTGCCGTGACGACGACCAGATCGTCGCGGTCGTGCTGCGCGGCGCCGGCGAGAAGGGTTTCTGCGCGGGCGGCGACGTGCGCGCGCTGTACCGGATGGTCGCGCAGCGCGAAACCTGGCTGCCGTTCTTCGTCGACGAATATCGTCTCGACTACGCGATCCATACGTTCCCGAAGCCGGTGGTCGCGCTGATGGACGGCGTGACGATGGGCGGCGGCATGGGCCTCGCACAGGGTGCGGCGCTGCGCGTCGCGACCGAGCGCAGCAAGATCGCGATGCCGGAGACGCGCATCGGCCTCGTGCCCGACGTCGGCGCGACGCATTTCCTGTCGCGCATGCCGGTCGAACTCGAACTGTACGTCGGGCTGACCGGCGCGATGCTGTCGGGCGCCGACGCGCTGACCGCGAAGCTGGCGGATCTGTGCGTGCCGTCCGCATGGCTCGACACGTTCGAGACGCGCATCGAAAGCGTCAAGTGGGAAGGCGATGCGCTGCCGTTGCTGCGCAAGGTGTTCGAGCCGCCGTGCAACGTCGTGCCGCATGCGGCGCTCGACGGCCAGATGCCGTGGATCGTGCGTCACTTCGACAAGCGCTCGACCGTCGAGCGGATCGTCGCGACGCTGACGCAGGATCTTGCGCGCGAGGAACTGTCGCGCGAGCACCGTCAATGGCTGCAGGCGACGCTCGATGCGCTCACCGGCCATTCGCCGACGATGCTGTACGTGACGCGCGAGGCGTTGCTGCGCGGCCGGCAGATGACGTTGGCCGAATCGTTCCGGATGGAGCTCGGCATCGTCGCGCGCGCGATCGAGGAAGGCGACTTCTGCGAAGGCGTGCGCGCGCATCTCGTCGACAAGGATCGCAAGCCGCGCTGGGCGCCCGCGTCGCTCGTCGAGCTGCGCGCCGAACGCGTGCGGCATTTCCTCACGTCGCCGTGGAAGCTGTTCGCGCATCCTCTGGCGGCGCTGGGCGCGGATTGAACCGCTGGCACGGGGCCGGCAACCGGGAAGGCGGCGCATGCTTCGGCATGCGCCGTTTTTTTTCGAGGTCGGCACGCTTCCAGTGTCGGACTCGCGGTAGCTCGCATTACCATCAGTCGCGTTAAATCACAACTGCCGGGAATGGATGAAAGTCTCAATAATAATTTCCGGATTCGCGGGTGGTGGATGAGGGTTTCTGCTTGCCATGGAATCGGCAAAGCCATTAATATCGTCAAACAAAGTTTGATTGACGTCGATTCGAGGGTTTAAAGTCGTCGTATCGAAAGCGTGGATGAAAATGACGCTATTCGATAAAAGTCTGGGATAAGCATGTGGCAGGGTGCGATGTTGCCTGCGTTCGGACTTTCCGATGGTGCGCACGGGCGTCGTCGCCGTGGCCGCCCGTCCGTGGTGCACGGACGAGGCGCTGAACCGCCTCGGTTGCGCGGGTTCCGCGAAATGAATCACGAGTTCGGCTATCGGTCAGGGCGTCTATTGGCGTCCGGGTTCGTGGCTGTCGCTCGATGGGCGACATTCGTGCATCAACTGCTTTTCCTGATGGATTCGTTGCGCACTCGGTGTTTCTGCGTGAGTTGGCACGTGTGTCGCTGTATCTTGATTTGATACGTAAATAATGAATGATTAAATTCTGAATAATCAGCCGATCTGTTTTTTGGTTCGACATTTCATTTTAACTGCTAATAATTACATTCCCATGTGGATAAGCCGGAGCCTGGTCGACAGCCGGGTCGCTTCCCGATGAAGACACTCGCGTATCTTGCCGGCCTGACCGCGGTCGGGCTCGTGCTGCGGGTTGCGGGCGTCCCGCATGGCCTGCTGCTCGGCGCGATTCTCGCCGCGTCGATCGCGACCAGCCGGTTCGGTTTCGCGCCGAGGCTGCGCTTCGGCCTCGAGTTCGTGCAGATCGTGCTCGGCACGGCAACGGGCTTGCTGTTCAGGTCGTGGGACACGCAGATGGTCGTCTCGATCGTGCCGAGCCTGGGCGTCCTGCTCGTGTGCCTGGCCACGCAGATCGTGGTCGGCAGTCTTTGGCTGTCCCGCGTCTCGGGCTGGAACCGGGCCGATTCACTGCTGGCCGTCTATCCCGGCGCACTCGCCGCGGTATTCGACCTGCTGGAATCCGAGCGCGCGTCGGCCAAGGTGATCGTCGTGCATCTCGTACGGCTCCTGTCGATCACGATCCTGGTCAGTTGCTTCATTCCGGCGCAGGTGGGCGCGCCGCAGCAAGCGGCGGTCGCTGCATTGCCGGTCGAGACGTGGCTGGCGCTGGCCGCGTTGGTGGCGCTGTGCGTGCTGGCCGGGCGGACGTTGCTCGGGCTCGGTGTTCCGGCGCCGTTCATGATCACGGCCATCGTGCTGACCGGCGTGTTCGTGCGCGCGGGATGGCTGCATGACTTCGAGGTGCCGGCGTGGTGCGTCGATGCGGCGTCGGTCATCCTGGGCGCGTTGATCGGCGCGCAGTTCCGGCAGATCACACTGGCGGACGGGCTGCGATACGGCCGAACCGGCCTGGCATGCATCGCGCTGATGCTGATGGTGGCCGGTGCGTTCGCGTGGGGGATGGCGCGGCTGTCCGGCTACGGGGTGCTGCCGCTGTGGCTCTCGTATGCGCCCGGGGCCATCGAGACGATCACGATCGTCGCCTATGGCGGCGGGTTGAACGTCGTGTTCGTCCTGTCTCATCATCTGACGCGGCTGGTCGTGCTGCACTTCGCGCCGGCGGCACTCGCCCGCGCGCGCCGCCGGCGCATGCTGGCGATCGACGGCGGCGACGCGAAATAGCGCGGGCAGGGCGGGCGTGGCGCGATCCCCGTCGCGATGCCTACCCGTCCCGCTCATCGCTCGATCATCGGCGGAATCGCCTGCGCGAGCGCGTCGATCACGCAGCGCGTCTTGCGCGGCAGGTAGCGCGTTTTCGGCCAGATCGCGTGGATGTCGCCTTCGCAGACGAAGCAGCGGTCGAGCACGACCGTCATCTCGCCGCGCTTCACGTAATGATCGAGCAGCCAGCTCGGCAGCCACGCGATCCCGAACCCCGACGCACCGGCGGCCGCGATCGCCTGCACGTCGTCGAAACTGAGCTGATGCGGCATGTCGACACGTACCGTCGAGCCGTCCAGCGCGCGCAAGTCCCACGGTTGAATCACGCCCGAGCGCGAATACGCGATCGTCCGGTGGTCTTTCAGGTCGTCGAGCGTCTTCGGCATCCCGTAGCGGGCGAGATACGACGGCGCCGCGCCGAGGCTGCCGTATTGCGTGCCGAGCCGCCGCACCGCGAGGCTCGTGCTGTCCGCGAGCGTGCCGATCCGCACCGCGAGGTCGATGCCTTCCTCGACGAGATCGACGAAGCGGTCGGTGATCGATACATCGATCCGCAAATGCGGATAGGTGCGCGCGAGATCGAGCACGATGGGCGTCACGCAGTGGTGCCCGAATGCGAGCGGCACGCTCAGGCGCAGCTTGCCGCGCGGCTCGTTGCGACCGCAATCGAGGTCGGCTTCCGCCGCTTCCAGTTCCGCGAGCGCACGCACGCAGCGGTCGTAGTACGCCTGGCCGTCGTCGGTCAGGCTCTGGCTGCGCGTCGTGCGCTGCAGCAGCCGCGCGCCGAGCCGCTTCTCGAGCCGCGCGACCGCCTTGCCGACGGCCGAACGCGTCATGTCGAGCCGCTCCGCGGCGAGCGCGAAGCTGCCCGATTCCACTACCTGGACGAAGGTCGTCACGCCGTCGAGTCTGTCGGTCATGGAAGGGTGGAGTGATTGAGTCCTGCAGTTCCCCAGTCTGGAGAAGTGCGTGCGTCAATGGGGATGGAAATTCTCACTATAGTACCGATTCCCGTCCAGCGTGCGTCGCCGGCCGCACGCGGCGAATCCTTCTCACCTGGAGGCGCGCGGCCCGTTGCCGGGCCGCGGCGCAATACGCATGACGCTATCCGACTCCCGCAGGAATGCGGTCGCACTCGCGGCCGTCTGTCTCACGTCGCTGATGTTCGGCCTCGAAATCTCGAGCGTGCCGGTGATCCTGCCGACGCTCGAACACGTGCTGCATGGCGATTTCAACGGCATGCAGTGGATCATGAATGCGTACACGATCGCGTGCACGACCGTGCTGATGGCGGCCGGCACGCTTGCCGACCGGTTCGGCCGCAAGCGCGTGTACGTGATCGGCACCGTGCTGTTCGGTGCGACGTCGCTGCTGTGCGGGCTCGCGCCGAACGTGCCGGTGCTCGTCGCCGGCCGGCTGTTGCAGGGCGCGAGCGGCGGCGCAATGCTGATCTGCCAGATTGCAGTGCTGTCGCACCAGTTTCGCGAGGGCCGCGAGCGTGGCCGCGCGTTCGGGATCTGGGGGATCGTGTTCGGCATCGGGCTCGGTTTCGGGCCGATCGTCGGCGGCGCGATCGTCGCACTGGCAAGCTGGCCGTGGGTGTTCCTCGTCCATGCGCCGCTCGCGGCCATCGCGCTCGTGCTGATCGGCGGCGCGGTGCAGGAGTCGCGCGATCCGCATGCGGGCAGGCTCGACGTGGCAGGCATCGTCACGCTGTCGCTCGCGGTGCTCGGCCTGGCGTTCTATATCACGCAAAGCGCGGAGCTTGGGCTCACGAGCGCCGCCGGCCTCGGCGTGCTCGGCGCGACCGTGCTGGCGCTGGCCGGCTTCGTCATCGCGGAACGCGCCAGTGCGCGGCCGATGTTCGACTTCTCGGTGTTCCGGATTCGCGCGTTCAGCGGCGCGATCTTCGGCTCGATGGGGATGAACTTCAGCTTCTGGCCGTTCATGATCTACCTGCCGATCTGGTTCCAGGTCGCGCTCGGCTACGACAGCGTGACGGCCGGCCTCGCATTGCTCGCATACACGTTGCCGACGCTGGTCGCGCCGCCGTTCGGCGAACGGCTCGCGCTGCGCTACGGGCCGGGTGTCGTGATCCCGGGCGGCCTGTTCACGATCGCGGCGGGTTTCGCGCTGATGCGGATCGGCAGCGCGGCCGACCATGCAAGCTGGATCACGATGCTGCCCGGCTGCGTGATCGCCGGCATCGGGCTCGGGCTCACGAACACGCCGGTGACCAACACGACGACGGGCGCGGTGCCGAGCTCGCGGGCCGGGATGGCGTCGGGCATCGACATGAGCGCGCGGATGATCTCGCTCGCGCTGAACATCGCGGCGATGGGCTTCGTGCTGGTCGCGGGGATCGTCGCGAGCCTGAAGGGCGGCGTTGCAGGCTCGATCGGCGACGCGGCGCTGCGCCGGCTCGCGCAGGAGATTGCCTCCGGCCGCACGGACGGGCTGCACGAGATCGCGCCGGC
>NZ_JAAGPG010000518.1:0-5789 GCF_017104665.1 Burkholderia sp. Se-20378
GGTTGCCGCGCGCGTCGCCTTCCACCGCGCCGTCCGCGATCAGCGTCTGCGCGAGCGAACGCGGCAGGCCCGACGGACGCGTCGCGAGCAGGCGCTGCAGGTACAGCGCGCCGCCGGCCTTCGGGCCCGTGCCCGACAGCCCTTCGCCACCGAACGGCTGCACGCCGACCACCGCGCCGATCACGTTGCGGTTCACGTAGATGTTGCCGACGTGCGCATTCGAGATCACGTGCGCGATCGTCTCGTCGATCCGCGTGTGGATGCCGAGCGTCAGGCCGTAGCCGGTCGCGCGGATCTGCTCCAGCAGCTTGTCGAGCTGGCTGCGGCGGTAACGCACCACGTGCAGCACGGGGCCGAACACCTCGCGCTTCAGCTCGTCGATGCTGCCGATCTCGATCAGCGTCGGCGGCACGAACGTGCCGTGCGCGCAGGCCTCGGGCGCCGGCAGCTGCGTGACGCCGTGCCCCTTGTCCTTCATCGCCGCGACGTGCGTGTCGATCGTCTGCTTCGCTTCACCGTCGATCACCGGGCCGACGTCCGTCGACAGGCGGTCGGGGTTGCCGAGCGCCAGCTCGTGCATCGCGCCCTTGAGCATCGTCAGCGTGCGGTCTGCGACGTCGTCCTGCAGACACAGAACGCGCAGCGCCGAACACCGTTGACCGGCCGAGTCGAAAGACGACTGCATCACGTCCGCGACGACCTGCTCCGCGAGCGCCGACGAGTCGACGATCATCGCGTTCTGGCCGCCCGTTTCGGCGATCAGCGGGATCGGCTTGCCGTCCGGGTCGAGGCGCGAGGACAGCGTCTTGTTGATCAGGCGCGCGACTTCGGTCGAGCCGGTGAACATCACCGCACGCGTACGCGCATCGGCCACCAGCGCCGCACCGACGGTTTCGCCCGTGCCCGGCAGCAGCTGCACCGCACCGGCCGGCACGCCGGCCTCGCGCAGCGCGTGCCGGAGCGCGTCGAGCAGCACCGGATTGCGTGCGCCGCCGCCGCAGACGAACACGGCCTTGCAGCCCGCTGCGTGCTGCGCGATCTCGCGTGCGACCGACACGGCGGTGAGCGCGGTGAGGGTCGCCTGCACATCCTCTGGCGCCACCTGTGCGAACGCGGCGAGCTTTGCGTCGAGCCATGCGGGATTGAACAGGTCGCGCCCGGTGCTTTTCGGCGGCGGTGCGGCGAAATACGGTTCGTCGAGCAGCGCGTCGAGCAGCGGCGCGTGGACGGTGCCGCGCGCGGCGAACTTGCCGCCGTCGTCGTACGGCTTGCCGAGATGTCGGGTCGCCCATTCGTCGAGCAGCGCATTCGCGGGGCCGCAGTCGAAGCCGCGCACGTCGCCGCCTTCGCCGGGCAGGATCGTGATGTTGCTGATCCCGCCGAGATTGCAGACGACGCGTGTCTCGCCCGGCGCGCCGAACACCGTGGCATGGAAGGCCGGCGCGAGCGGCGCGCCATGGCCGCCCGCTGCGACGTCGCGGCTGCGGAAATCGGCGATCACGTCGACCTGGGTCAGCTCGGCGAGCAGTGCCGGGTTGTTGATCTGCCGCGTATAGCCGCGCTCGGGGCGATGGCGCACGGTCTGGCCGTGCACGCCGATCCCGCGGATCTCGTCGCGCGACAGCCCGGCCGTGCGCTGCAATTCGTGGCAGCACACCGCGTAGCGTGCGACCAGTGCGTTCGCCGCGAGCGATTCGCGGTCGATCTCGTCGTCGCCGGGCTGCTGCAGCGCGAACAGCGCGTCGCGCAGCGATTGCGCGAAGCCGACGAACGCTTCCGCGAGCACGACCGGCGCCTTGCCGGCCTCGAAACGCACGGCGACGCCATCGACGCCGTCCATGCTGGTTCCCGACATCAGCCCGAAGTAGATGCCGTCGGCCGGATGGGCGTTTTGCGGCTGTCGTTGCGGCACGTTGGGTTCTCCTGGATCGTGCGGCGCGGGCCGGTGCCGCGCGCCTTGCGCCCGATTATCCGCGCAACGTGACGCGCCGTTAAGCGATGGGCGCGCAAGTTATGGGAAAATCCCTGTCTTTGCGACATTCTTCCTGGCACCGATGAGCACCGAACCCAGTTCCAAGCCTGTTTTCCCGATCACCGACGAAGTCCGGCATGCGCTCGCCGTCACGAAGCGCGGCGTCGACGAGCTGCTGGTCGAGGAAGAGTTCGCGCAGAAGCTCGCGCGCAGCGCGGCGACGGGCACGCCGCTTCGCATCAAGCTCGGCCTCGACCCGACCGCGCCTGACATCCACATCGGCCATACGGTCGTGCTGAACAAGATGCGTCAGCTGCAGGACCTCGGCCACACGGTGATCTTCCTGATCGGCGATTTCACGTCGCTGATCGGCGACCCGTCGGGCCGCAACGCGACGCGCCCGCCGCTCACGCGCGAGCAGATCGAATCGAACGCGAAGACCTACTTCGAGCAGGCCGCGCTCGTGCTCGACCGCGACAAGACCGAAATCCGCTACAACAGCGAATGGTCGATGCCGCTCGGCGCGGACGGGATGATCAAGCTCGCGTCGCGCTACACGGTCGCGCGGATCCTCGAGCGCGAGGATTTCACGAAGCGCTTCCAGGGCGGCGTGCCGATCTCGATCCACGAATTCCTGTACCCGCTGATGCAGGGCTACGACTCGGTCGCGCTGAACGCCGACCTCGAACTCGGCGGCACCGACCAGAAGTTCAACCTGCTGGTCGGCCGCGAACTGCAGAAGCAGTACGGTCAGGAACAGCAGTGCATTCTGACGATGCCGCTGCTCGAAGGTCTCGACGGCGTCGAGAAGATGTCGAAGTCGAAGGGCAACTACGTCGGCATCAGCGAGCAGCCGAACGACATGTTCGGCAAGCTGATGAGCATCTCGGACACGCTGATGTGGCGTTACTTCGAGCTGCTGTCGTTCCGCCCGATGGACGAGATCGGCGGCTTCAAGCGCGAGATCGAAGGCGGCCGCAACCCGCGTGATTTCAAGGTGCTGCTGGCGCAGGAAATCGTCGCGCGCTTCCACTCGCAGGCCGACGCCGAGCGTGCGCTCGAGGACTTCAACCACCGCGCGAAGGGCGGCGTGCCGGACGACATTCCGTCGGTCACGCTCGCGGGCGCGCCGCTGGCGATTGGCCAGCTGCTGAAGCAGGCCGGTCTCGTGCCGTCGACGAGCGAGGCACTGCGCAACATCGAGCAGGGCGGCGTGAAGATCGATGGCGCGACCGTGTCGGACAAGGGCCTGAAGGTCGAAGCCGGCGAGTTCGTCGTGCAGGTCGGCAAGCGCCGCTTCGCGCGTGTCACGCTGACCGCATGATCGCGCTGATCCAGCGCGTGAAGCGCGCCGACGTGCGCGTCGGCGACCGCACGACCGGCGAGATCGGTGCGGGCCTGCTCGCGCTGGTCTGCGCGGAGCGCGGCGACACCGATGCGGCGGCCGACAAGCTGCTCGCGAAGATGCTCGGCTATCGCGTGTTCAGCGACGCCGCCGGCAAGATGAACCTGCCGGTGTCGAATATCGACGGTGAGGGCCGCGCAGGCGGCCTGCTGCTCGTGTCGCAGTTCACGCTGGCGGCCGATACCAACAGCGGGCTGCGTCCGAGCTTCACGCCGGCCGCACCGCCCGACGAAGGCGCGCGACTGTTCGACTATTTCGTCGCGGCCGCGCGTGCGCGCCATCCGGTCGTCGAGACGGGCGAGTTCGGCGCGGACATGCAGGTGTCGCTCGTCAACGACGGCCCCGTGACATTCTGGCTGCAAGTGCGGCCCTGATTCTTCCCCGGAGACGCGCCGCGATGGCCACCACGCAGATTCTTTTCATCCGCCATGGCGAGACGGCCTGGAACCGCATCAAGCGCATCCAGGGTCACATCGACATTCCGCTGGCCGAAACGGGCCTCGAGCAGGCACAAAAGCTGGCCGCACGGCTCGCCCGCGACGCGCGTGACGGCGCACGGCTCGACGCGATCTATTCGAGCGACCTGATGCGCGCGCAGCAAACCGCACAGCCGTTCGCCGACGCGCTCGGCCTGTCGCTGCGGCTTCGAGAAGGGCTGCGCGAACGCTCGTACGGCCAGTTTCAGGGGCACGACAGCGCCGAGATCGAGACGCTGTTCCCCGACGCGTACGCGGCCTGGCAGACGCGCGACCCCGGCTTCGCGCCGGAGGGCGGCGAGTCGCAGCGCGAGTTTTACCACCGCGTGCTGCATGCGCTCGAACCGATCGTCGCCGAGCATCCGGGCGGCCGGATCGCGTGCGTCGCGCATGGCGGCGTGCTCGACTGCGTCTATCGTTTCGCGAACGGCATCGAGCTGTCGGCGCCGCGCAACTATCAGCTGCTCAACACGAGCATCAACGTCGTCGATTACGTCGATGGCCGCGCGCAAGTCGTGCAGTGGGCCGACGTGTCGCACCTCGACGCCGCAAGCGACGACGACGGGTACCGCAAGGTGCTCTGAGCCTGCAGGCCCCGTCCGGCAACGCCGGCCGGGGTTTCCTTCCTGCGCGGTGTGCCGCTTACCTTACTGCGGCAGTGCGTGGCGCGCCTTGTAGTCGAGCGCGTACGCGATCTTGCCGGGCTTGTCCGCCGTGATCGGCTGGCGCAGCTTGTCGAATTCTCCCTTGTTGTATTTCTTCCCGCCGTTGATCGCGTCCGCGCGGCCGAGGTCGGCGCCCGTCTTGCCGTCGATCACCGGGTCCGTGGCCGCGACCATGCGCGTCGACGCATTCCAGACTGCGTTCAGGTAGCCCGTGTTGGCCTTCGCCGGATCCGGGTCGGTTGTGCCGGCGCGCGTCAGGTCATAGCCGGCGAGCGCGAACGTGCCCGGTTGCGCGCGCAGCCAGTCGGCCCAGTAGAACTCGAGATAGTCGGTCGCTTGCGCGGGCTTGCTGTAGCCGATGTCGCGCGTGAAATAGACGAGCGAGCGGTAGCGGTCGTTCGTCATCCCGAGTTTCAGGCCGAGCCCGGTCGGCAGTTGCGCGGTCGTGATCGGCTTGCCTTCGCCGTTCTTGAGGCGCAGATAGCCGCGGCTCTGCATCTGCTGCCAGAACGCGTCACCCGAGTAGTCGCTGAGGTTGTCCTTGACGACGACGTGCACGTGCAGCGCCGGGCCGCCGTCGGGCGTCTCGTAGTAGGTCGACAGGCCGTGATGGCCGTCGGTCAGGTACAACGCATCGCCGTTCGGGCCGATCACGACCGGGTTCAGCACCGAGCGGTCGCGGGCGTTCGCGTCGGTCGTCGTGCACGTGTAGCTCGCGGGCTCGCGCAGCGTCGACTTGGCCGTGTAGCCGCCCGAAGCGACGCCGACCAGGCCTTCGTCAGCGCAGAAGTCGTCGAATTTCTTGTCGGGCTGCAGTTCGTAGCGGCCGAGCTTGTAGTAGATCTGGTCGTAGCCGATCGCGCCCTGCGTCGGGTGGAGGTCGCCGAGCGTCACGTCGATCAGGTCGCCCGCGCGAGCGGCCTTCCACTTGCCCGGTTGCGGCGTGACGGTGGCGGGCGGCGTGGGCGCAGGCGTGGTCGGGGTGCCGCCGGACGGCGTTTGCGCATCCGAACGCGCGACGGCGGCGACATCGTCGCCTCCGCACGCGGTGAGGGCGAAGACGGTGGACAGGCTGGCGGCAAGGGCGAAACGGATCGGCAGGCGTGGCATCGCGGGCATCGGGTGTCGGTCGGGTGGGCGGGACACCGCGCGGGTCACGGCAGGCGGGACGTGCGGTACGGGCGACCGTGCGCGGGTGCAAGCCCGTCAGCTTGTCACAGGTATTTGACAGTAAATTGAAATGATAAGAGGAAGCGAATCGTCAGGCGGGC
>NZ_JAAGPG010000519.1:0-5843 GCF_017104665.1 Burkholderia sp. Se-20378
GCGTGACCTTCAGTTCGCTGTCGAGATAACGCAGCACGCGCAGGTTGTTGACCGGATGGATGTCGCACGCGATCAGCGTCGCGAGTTCCAGCACGCGCGCGCGTTGGCGCAGTTCGAGCGGAATCAGGCGAGGCGTCGGCTGGATCTGGTCGAGGTAGTCGAGGATCGCGAGCGACTGCCCGAGACGGAAATCCCCGTCGACCAGCGCCGGCACCGCGGCCGACGGGTTCACGTTCGCGACGTAGGCCGCCTCGCGATGCTCGCCGGTACGGATGTTCACCGGCAGCGTGTCGTACGGCAGCCCTTTCAGCGCGAGCGCGATGCGCACCCGGTAGGACGTCGAACTGTTGAAGAAGCTATGCAGTTGCACGATGTCGCCTTTCGAGGAAGATGCGTCAGACCACGCGCACGGTCAGTTCACCGAGCCGTTCGACGCCGACCTTCATCACGTCGCCCGCGACCACCGCGCCGACGCCTTCGGGCGTGCCTGTGAAGATCACGTCACCCGGTTCGAGGCGGAAGAACTTCGACAGGTCGGCCACCGTTTCCGCAACCGACCAGATCAGGTGCGACACGTCGCTCTTCTGCTTCGTCGCCTCGTTGACGGTCAGCCACAGGCCGCCCTGCTCGAAATGACCGACGTCGCTTGCCGGATGCACGGGCCCGATCGGCGCCGAACGGTCGAATGCCTTGCCGATTTCCCACGGCCGACCCATTTCGCGCATCTTCATCTGCAGATCACGGCGCGTCATGTCGAGGCCGACCGCATAGCCCCACACGTGTTCGAGCGCGCGCTCGAGCGGAATGTCCGAACCGCCCTTGCCGATCACCGCGACGAGTTCGGCTTCGTAGTGATAGTTCGACGTCTGCGCCGGATATTCGAGATCGAGCGTTTCGCCGTACGCGACCGGCACGATCGAATCGGCCGGCTTGCAGAAGAAGAACGGCGGCTCGCGATCGGGATCGAAGCCCATTTCGCGTGCATGGGCAGCGTAGTTGCGGCCGACGCAATACACGCGGCGTACCGCGAACTGCGCGTCGCTGCCGGCAACGGGGAGCGCCACGGGCGCTTCGGGCGGGAAAACGAAAGTCATGAATGGCTCCAGCATCAATACGAATGAAGGGGCGCGCCGCCGCAGCGACGCACGGAAAACGGGAAACGAATCGTCGAAACCGGCCGGCGTCAGTCGCGCGCTTCGCGCAGCAGGTTCAGCGCGGACAGCACGGGCCGGTCGGAATAGCTGAACAGCACGCTGTCGGACGACGCAGACAGCCGCACCGGCGCCCACGACGGCGCGACGAAAATGTCGTGCGGTTCGAATTCGAATGCGTTGCCGCCGATGTGCGCGGTGCCGCTGCCCTCGACGACGCAGTAGATCGTCGCGTCGGTGCTGCGGTACGTGCGGCCGTCGAAACCGGCAGGCAGGAACTGCATGAAGGTGGCGATCGTCGGCATCGGCCAGCCGCCCGTCGCGGGGTTCACGTAGCGCAGCTTCACGCCGTCCCATGCGTCGAGCTCGCCGTTCCGGTACAGCGCGTCGAGCGCTTCGCGGGTACGGGCATACGGATAGCTGAACACCGGCGACGTCGGATCGCTCACGCGATGCCGCACCGGCACCATGTTGTGACCGAAGCGCGCGAAGCTGTCGCCTTCCGGGCGATTCACGGGCTGCATGGCTTCCGGGTAGTTCTCCGCGAAGCCTGCGTCGAGGTTCGCGAGCAGCGGAATGTCGAGCCCGTCGAGCCACACGACCGGTTCGCCGCCCGCTTCCTCCGACGGGTTGCCGTGGTCGTGCCACGCCCACGACGGCGTGATGATGAAGTCGCCCGGATGCATCGTCGTGCGCTCGCCGTTCACGGCCGTCCACGCGCCACGCCCTTCGACGATGAAGCGCAGCGCCGACTGCGTATGGCGGTGGCTCGGCGCGATCTCGCCCGGCAGGATCAGTTGCAGGCCCGCGTACAGGGTCGGCGTCATGCTCGACTTGCCGGGCAGCCCCGGGTTCTCCAGCACCAGCACCCGGCGCACGGCTTCTTCCGCGCTGATCACGCTGCCGGCCTGCATCACAAGGTCGCGAACCTGCGCGTACCTCCAGATCGCAGCCTGCGCGGCCGGCTGCGGGGATTTCGGCACGAGGTTGTGCAGCGATTCCCACAGCGGCGCCAGACGTTGCTCGGCGATCCGTGCGTAGTAGGCGGCGCGCGACGCGTCCGGGTGGGTCGTCATGATGTCTCCTTGGAGTCGGCCGATCGGCGTCGGCGCTATGTCGGGGCGAGGACCATGCGGCAGTCCGTTAGGTGATTTATATTCGACCCAGACATACCCGGTAAAATGGTCAAATCATCTGATCCATATAATTCTGGATATATCTACTCGCGACGAGGCATGCGATGGACTGGACCCACCGGCTGCGACTGCGGCATCTGCAGGTACTGTTGAGCCTTGCCGGCACCGGCAATCTGAGCCAGTCGGCGGTCGCACTCGCGACCACGCAGCCCGCGCTGTCGAAATGGCTGAAGGAACTGGAAGAGGATGTCGGGCTGCCGCTGTTCGAGCGGCATGCGCGCGGCCTGCGGCCGACGTCGTACGGCGAAGCGCTGATCGAGCATGCGCGCCGCGTCGAAGCGCAGCTCGACGTCGCGCGCGACGACATGGCCGCATTGCGGGAAGGCGGCAGCGGCCTCGTGACGATCGGTACGTCCGGCGTGGCGGCGGCCGATACCGTGCCGCTCGCGGTGTCGCAGTTGCTGAAACGGATGCCGCGCGCGCAGGTCCGGATGACCGAAAGCACGATGAACCAGTTGATGCCGCAACTCGCACGCAGCGAACTGGATATCGTCGTGGGCCGCTCGGGGTCGACATCCGTCGATCCGCTGCTGCACGCCGAAGCGCTGTATGTCGATCCGGTCGTGTTCGTCGCGCGGCCCGACCACGCGCTCGCCGGTGCGACGTCGGTCGGCTGGGACGACGTGCTCGCCTACTCGTGGATCGTGTGGCCGTCGGGCACGCCCGTGCACAACGCGCTGGAGGCCGCGCTGTCGGCCGCCGGCCGCGTACGGCCGCCGCACTGTGTCGAATCGAACTCGTCGATCCTCAACCTCACGCTGCTGAACAACACCGACCTGCTCGGCGTGGCGTCGCATCGCGCTGCGCAGCGCTTCGCGCAACTGAACGCGATCCGGATCCTGCCGATGCAGCTCGAGGGCCAGGGCGCGGTGTCGATGTACTGGCACCCCGACAACGCGAATCGCGCGGCCGTGGCCGCGACGATCGAGTGCCTACGACTGTGCGGCCAACTCAATCGGTGACAGAGCAATTTCAAACCGGTACGGCGGCCCCTTCAAAAGACCATGCGCACACCAGCTCGCAACACCGATTGCCGCGCGCCCGACGATGCCGTGAACGTGCCGCACACGGACGCAATGATGTCCTGGCCGACGCTCGCCCGCTGATACACGGCGCTCATGTAGATGTCGGTCTTCTTAGACAACAGGTAATCGAGCGTGATGCCGGCCTGGTTCGAGTGATTGCCGCTCCAGTTGCCGGTTGCCCTTCGCGTACAGGTAGTTCGAATACGCGAAGAAATCCGGCGCGAACCGGTACAGCCCGCCGATATCGTAGGTGTCGACGTGCGCGCCCGTCAGCGTGGTACACGTATTCACGTACAGCGCGTCGAGCGCGAAGTCGCCGAATGTATAGCGTCCGCCCGCGCCGACATTGCGGGTGCCGAGGTGCCCGTTGTCGATTCCCTCTTCCTTCGAATACGTGGACGCCGCATCCAGCCCCTGCGCCGCGGCCGCGACGGCCCGATCCACCACTCGCGCGGCGTGGGCCGACGCAGGAATGCCCGGTGTGCGATCGCGTCATCGGTGGTGAGCGACGACAGCGCGCGGTCGCGCTCGATGATCGCCCTGTCGGCGAGAAGAATGGCCTTGCGACGCATTAAGCGTGCCAGCGCCAAACAACCTCTTGACCGTCGCCGAAGCATCCGTTGATCGACGCTCTCGAGTTCTCCGTGATGCTGTTCGTGCATATTGATCGCCATCGCCTCCCGACCGACGAAAGTCGACGTGCCGATATCCATCTCGAAGTTGGCCCCGGGATCGAGCCGCAGTACCAACGCCACCGCGCCGACAACCGCGATACCCTGCTTTGCCGTCTGGTACATGCCTTATGCAATTTGGCAACATATACGCTGCACTCTCGCCCGCCGTAGGTACTCGCGATTCGATGCCGGATGGTCGTCACCATTGATATCCTCCCCCAACGACCACGCCGTACGAGCCGCGAGTATTCGTAGTGACTGCTCCTTTGTAGACCCAGTGTCCATTCTCTGAGACCCTTGAGAGCCCAAGCGCCTGACCGGACTGACCTCGATACACACTGCCGGCTAATGCAACCATATTCATTCCTGGACTGGTCGGTTGAGGAAGACCGGCCACCGCCATTGCTGCCGCGGTCCCACCATCTGCATCTTTGCGAGCAGAGTCAAGACTGTTTTGGAGACTCTGGACCTGACTATTTGTATAGTTGTTTGCTTGATTCAACGTATTGCTCATCCCCGAATTGAGCTGTTGGACGTTCACCGCGTCAGTGGGCTGCGTACCCGGCGCGACGTTGATGATCTGGCGCTGCTGCTGGTCGCTGCCGACCGACACGACGTTCTGACGGCCTCCGTCCGTCGAATTCGCGCCGATCGATACCGAATTTGAACCCGCGGTGACGGTCGGGACGTCGGTACCCTTTCCGTTCACGTCAGCAGCAATGCCGATGGTGTTGGCGGTATGCGTCTGGCTGTTGTTGATTGTCGTCGACAACTGGTTCAACTGGTTGTTGATGTTGGTCACGCCGGTCGACAGCGAGGCCACGTTGCTGTTCGTCGTGCTCAGGCCGGTGGACAGCGAACCGATGCCGGTCGAGGTCGACGTCGACAGCGAGTTGACGTTGCTGTTCGTCGCGCTCAGGCCCGTCGACAGCGAGTTGATCGCGGTCGAGGTCGACGTGGACAGCGAGGCCACGTTGCTATTCGTCGCGCTCAGGCCGGTCGACAGCGAGTTGATGCCCGTCGACAGCGACGCGACGTTCGACGCGGTCGACGTCGACAGCGTGTTGATCGCGTTGTTCGTCGCGTTGAGCTGGCTGCCGTTGATCGCGTCCGTGCTGCTGGCCGAGATCCGGCCCGCGGCGACGTTCGTGATCTGGCGTTCCTGGCCCGGTGCGCCGACGCTCACCACGCCGACCGGCGAGCCGCCTGCGAACGGGTACGTAACGCCGCCGATCGTGGCGCTCGACGTCGGGTTCGCGGCGCTCGTGACCGAGTTCGCGCCGAGTGCGATCGAGTTGGCGACGTTGGCCTGTGCGTTCGTGCCGAAGGCGAGTGCGTCGGCGGCGGTTGCCTGCGCTGCCGAGCCGTACGCTTGCGCGCCGGTGGCGCTTGCCGTGGCCTGGTTGCCGAGCGCGATCGTGTTGTCCGCGGTGGCCTGGTTCGAGCTGCCGAGTGCAAGTGCGCTCGCGCCGTTGGCCGTGTTCGCGTTGCCGAGCGCCACTGCGCCGTTGCCGGTCGCCGTGTCGTTCGCGCCCATCGCCACCGCGCCGGTACCCGTTGCGATGCTCGGGTCGCCGATCGCGACTGCGCCGTCGCCGCTTGCCGTGTTGCCGGAGCCGATCGACACGGCCTTGCCGCCCGTTGCCGATGCGTTCTGGCCGATCGCGACCGCGCCTGCCGACTGCGCGTTCGAACCGTCGCCGACCGCGACGCTGCTGGCGCCTGCTGCGCTGGCGTTCACGCCGGCTGCGAGGGCGTTGGTGCCCGTTGCGCCGTCGTTGGCGTAGTTGCTTTGCT
>NZ_JAAGPG010000520.1:0-238 GCF_017104665.1 Burkholderia sp. Se-20378
GAGTGGTGTAGGGCGGTGGAGTTGGGAGGAGAGTGGGAGGGGAGTAGGAGAAGGTGTGGGGGAGTGGGGTGAGGGGTAGGGCGAGAATAGGGATGTGCAGCGGGGGAGAAGATAGAATGGATGGTAGAGAGTGTGGAGGTGATGGAGGGGGGGGGGGGGGGGAGGGAGGGGGGGGGGGGGGGGGGAGGGAGGGGGGGGGGGGGGGGGGGGGGGGTTTTTTGTTTTTTTTTTTTAAGGC
>NZ_JAAGPG010000521.1:0-5512 GCF_017104665.1 Burkholderia sp. Se-20378
TCGGGTGCGGATGGCGGCGGGCCAGATCGTCACGGCGATCGTCAAGGACGCCGGCACCGTGGAAATTCCGCTGTAGGGGCGGATCCCGCCCCAAGAATGTAAAGAATTGTTTATTCGGGGCATTTCGGGCTCGCGATGCTAAAGTTCGGGCCGACCCGGCCGTTATCTGGGTCAAACCGAACAGGAAACCCATCGTGAAGATCGATTCCACTCCGAACCCGAGCCCCCTGGCGCCGACCGGCAACGGCGCGACCCGTGCGCAATCCGGCGCGGCCTCGTCCTCGTCCGCACAGGCGGCCGACGCGGGGTCGACCGGCGGTGACACGACCGTGAACCTGTCGGGTCTGTCCGGCCAGTTGCGTTCGGTATCCGCGTCCGGCGGCGATATCGACACGGGCCTGGTCCAGTCGATCAAGGACGCGCTGAACAACGGCACGCTGACGATCGATGCGAACAAGATCGCCGACGGCGTATTGAATACCGCCCGAGAGCTGCTGCAGCAGCAGCGCCCGGGCAGTTGAAGCCGGCCTCGCGAGGCCGGTCCCCCGGTTTGCCGGCGCGTAACCGCGCCGGCGCGACGAGCATGACGCGATGAGAGAAGAGCTGCTGGCCACGGTCAACGACGAACACGCGACGGTCGAGGCGTTCGCGTCTCTGCTCGCGTACGAGGAAAAGGCGCTGACGATGGCGCAGCCGCTCGAGATGCTGCCCGGGATCGTCGAAAAGAAAAGCGAGCTGATCGACCGGCTCGCGCAGCTCGAACGCACGCGCGACACGCAGCTTTCCGCCCTCGGCTTTCCGTCCGGCAAGAAGGGCATGGATCAGGCCGCCGAGCGCGATGCCCGCCTCGCCGGCCGCTGGCAGTTGCTGCAGCAGTCCGCCGAACGCGCGCGCCAGGCCAATGCGAACAACGGGATGCTGATCCGGATCCGGATGGACTACAACGAGCGCGCGCTCGCGGTACTGCGCTCGGCGCCCGCGCCGGCCGGCGTCTACGGCCCCGACGGGCGCGTGTCGGCACTCACGCGCTGAAGCACTGACCGACTGATTGGCGGCACGACGCCGCCACCGTACTTTCCGCCTCTCGCCGCCGTTCGCGGCACCTCACGTTTCGACAGACCGGGCCCGAGCCCGGCACCCACGGTCCCTTCCGATACACGGCTGCGCAGCCGCGCGCCGTCCCGTTACAACAATCAGAAGAGGGCCGCATGCCATATTTCCGCATTCCGTTTTCATCCCGCGTTGCCGCCGTTTCCGCCGTCGCGGCGCTGGGCGCCGTGTTGACGCTCCCCGTCGCGCAGGCCGCCGGCCCCGCGCCGCTGCCTACGCCGACGGGCGACATGTCGCTGTCGCCGGCCGGCCCCGATGTCGTGCCGCCGGCCGCCGCGAGCGCGCCTCGCACGCCGCCGCGCGCGTCGCGCCGCGGATCCGACACCTACACGTACCTGCGCTGCTGGTACCGGATCGACGCGGACCCGCTCAAGCCGGCCGCAACCTACGAATGGGCGCGCAACCCTGCCGGCGGCGACTGGTATCGCGTGTCCGGCTACTGGTGGGCGGACGGCATCACGCAGTGGAAGAACATGTTCTACAGCACGACGACGCAGGACGCGCTCGCCGACGTGTGCCGCAAGACGCTGGTCGCGAAAGGCATCAAGACCGACCTCGTGCAGGCGGTCGCGGCCAACAACGCGCTGTCGTTCAACTACACGGTGTGGACCATCGACGCCGCGCAGCAGGACGCGCGCGTCAACAAGCTGATCGTGTTCGGCGACAGCCTGTCCGACACGCAGAACATGTTCAACGCGAGCCAGTGGAAGCTGCCGAACGGCACGAGCTGGCAGGCGGGACGCTTCAGCAACGGCCCGGTGTGGGCCGAATATCTCGCGAACGCGCTGCGGCTGCCGTTCTACAACTGGGCGATCGGCGGTGCGGCGACCGACCAGTATCTCGTCGTGCCGGGCCTCGTGCAGCAGATCGACTCGTGGCGCGAATACATGGATCGCGCACCGGACTACCGGCCCGCCAACACGCTGTTCGCGGTGTTCGCGGGCGGCAACGATCTGGTGAACTACGGGCGCTCGCCCGAGCAGGCGGCGAATGCGGTGCGCGACAGCCTCGAGCGGCTCGCCGCGGCTGGCGCGACGCGGATCATGCTCGTCACGCTGCCGGACGTGTCGCGCGCGCCGGTGTTCGCGACCCGCACCGACACCGCGAGCGTCGCCGCGCAGGTCAAGGACTACAACCAGCGCCTCGCCGACGCGGCCGCCGCGCTGCGCGCCCGCCACGGCGCGACGCTGCGGCTCGAGGTGTTCGATGCGTATGCGCTGTTCGACGACCTGCTGAGCCATCCGGCCCAGTACAGCTTCGACGACGCGAAGCGTTCATGCCTCGACATCCCGAAACCGTCGTCGCTCACCTACCTGTCAGCGCAGACGCCGCGTGCGGACTGCCGCGACCCGGCGCGCTTCGTGTTCTGGGACACGCTGCACCCGACCACGCGCACGCACGCGTGGCTTGCCGAGCGGATCGCGCCGTTCGTGCGTGCACGCCTGCTGAACTGACCGGCGCGAGCGGCCGTGCTTACAGCAGCGGACACGCGGTGACCTGCGTGCCGCGTTCGACGCACAGCCGCTCGTAGTCGCGCAGGTACGCGCGCTCGTCGTCGTCGAGCAGGTCGAGATCGATCAGGTCCCAGTCGTAGCCGACCGTCACGATGTTCTCGAACGTGACGGTATCCGGCTGCGCGTCGTCCCGGTGGATGATCACGATGTTCTCGATCCGAACGCCGCCCTTGCCCGGCACGTAGATGCCCGGCTCGACCGAAATCACCGCATTCGGCACGAGCCCGTACTTCGCGCCCGGCGCGAACCGCACGCCGCCCTCGTGCACGTGAATCCCGACGCCGTGCCCGGTGCCGTGACCGAAATCGTGGCCGTGGTCGCGGCACACCTGGCGCACGACCGCGTCGACGTCGCCGCCCTTTGCGGTGCTCGGGAAGCGCGTGACGAGCCCCTTGATGCAGGCCTTCAGCGCGACCGTGTAGATCTCGCGCTGCCACGGCTGCGCGACCGTATCCGGGTCGGTCCGGCGCAGCACCACGCGCGTGCAGTCCGTCGCGAAGCCGGCTTCGTAATAGGCGCCGCTGTCGAGCAGCACGAGTTCGCCTTCCGTCAGCTCGACGTCGGCGCTCGCCGCCGTGTAATGCGCGAACGCGCTGTTCGCGCCGTTCGCCGCGATCGACGGAAACGTCAGCGCCACCGCCGAGCGTGCGCCGTACGCGTCGTTGATCGTGCGGGCCAGGTCGTATTCGGTGTGGCGCGTGCCCGGCTCGCCGGCCTTCGCCCAGCGCATCGTCTCGGCGATCGCCGCGGAGCTGCGCGCGAACGCGTCGCGGAACCGGTCGAGCACCGCCGGCGTCTTGCCGGCCCGCATCGCCTCGACCGGGTTGAAGTCGGCATGCCGCGCGTGCGGCCACACCCGCTTCACCGCGTCGACGAGCGCGCAATTCACCGATTCGAAGCCGTAGCACACGTGCTCGACGTCGAACTGGGCAAGAAAGCGCTCGAGCGCCGCGACATCGCGCCGGATCACGTGCAGCGCCGGATACGACGCGAGCGTGACCTCGCAGCGGTCGCAGCCTTCCGGCAGGAACAACGCCACCTGCCCGCCGACCGCGAACAGGAAGCCGAGGTGCGACGACGCATTCGGGATGTGATAGCCGCGGCTGTTCAGCAGATACGCGAGGTCGTCCGACGCACAGGAGAAAAACGCCGTCTTGCCGTCCGGCGCGCCGGTCTGCGCGGCGAGCTGACGGTTCAGCATGTCGAGGTTCTGCGCGACGCTCAGGCCGGTCGCCGATTCCGGCACTTCGAAGATCGGCCGCTCGACGACCCAGCCCGGCAACGCGATCGCGCGATCGATTTCCCGGTCGGCGAGGCTCGTCCAGTCGAGCGACGCGGCCTGCGTCTGTTCGAACAGACGATCGCGCTGCCCGACGCTGATCCGCAGCGCATCGTAGCCGACCCGTGCGAGCCGGCTGCCGTGCGCGACCAGCCAGTCGGCCATCGCCTGCCAGATCGTGACGTTCATCCCGAGCTTCTCGATGCGCACGCGCGCCGGATCGCACTGCTGCTCGGCCTGCAGGTGATAGCGGCCGTCGACGAACAGCACGAACGGGGGCAGATCGAGCGCCTGCGCGGTCGCCGCGCTCAGGAAGATCCCGCAGCCGGCCGAGCCGTCGAAACCCGACACCGCGTAGCGCGGATTGTTGGCGAGCGGCAGGTACTCGGTCACGTATTCGTCCTGCGACGTGACCAGCACCGCGTCGAGCCGCGCGGCCTCGAGCAGGCGCGACAGGCCGGCCTGGGTGTCGGCGACGGACGCGTCGTACGGGGGAAGGCCGGAGAAGCTGTATTTCAGTCGATCGATCATCGGAAGCCCGTTATGCATTGTTGTCGGCGGCCGGCGGTGACGCGGCGGGGTGCAGGCCCGGGGCGGGCCTGACGCGGCACGGCGCCGCTGCAGGTGGCCGCGCAGTCCGGCGCAGCACGGCACCGGGCCGCCGTGCCGTTCCGGCAGCAGGCCTTGAAAAAAATTTCGTCCCACTTAACTTTTTTTGATACTCGCGACAGAATCTAGAGCACGCCGAAATTGAGGTCAAGCTAAAATTTTCGTAGGGCTAAAATCGGCGCGGCGCCTGCGCATCCCGGCACAACGGGAATTCATCCGGCGAAACCGCGCGGTACAATTCGCCGGCATCGCCGTCCCGACGGCCGTGCTTCGTGCGATGCGCGGAATTCCCTGTCCGGCGGCTGCACCGCCCGTCCGCTCGCCTCCCGACTCGTTGTCACGAAAGAGATTCATGGATTCAGACATCATGCGTATCGGCCAGCGCATTCGCCGCCTGCGCCGGGAAGCGAAGAAGACGCTGCTGGAAGTCGCGACCGAGGCGAAACTGTCGGTCGGGTTCCTGTCCCAGGTCGAGCGCCACCTCACGGGCATCTCGCTGTCGTCGCTCGTCAACGTCGCGAAGGCGCTCGACGTGCCGCTCGGCGCGCTGATCGACCAGCCGCGCCAGGCGCAGCCCGATTCGCACGAAGGCCGCCGCAAGCCGTACGCGCTCGACGCCACGTCGCAGTGGTACGAACGCCTCTCCACCACGTTCGACGGCAGCCAGATCAACGCGCTCAAGGTGCAGATGATGGAAGGCTACCGCTCGGAATGGGTCGCGCACGGCGGCGACGAGTTCGTGTACGTGCTGGCCGGCCGGATCTGCTACACGGTCGGCAAGAAGGATTACCCGCTGTCGCCCGGCGACTCGCTGCACTTCGATGCGCGCAAGCGGCATCGGGTCGCCAACGTGGGCGACGGGCCGGCCGAGGTGATCGCGGTCGGCACGCTGCCGCTGTTCGACGACCGTGGCGCCGGGTTCGTGTCCGCGACGATGGACCTCGGGAAACCGGCGCCCGTTGCGCGTGCGACGCCGGACGAGCCGCGCGTGAGCCGCCGC
>NZ_JAAGPG010000522.1:0-5810 GCF_017104665.1 Burkholderia sp. Se-20378
CGCGCAGCGCGACTTCCCGCTCGCCGACGCGCCGGTGTCGGGCGGCACCGGCGGCGCGCAGGCCGGCACGCTGACCTTCATGGTCGGCGCGGACGCCGCGCTGTTCGAACGCATCCGCCCCGTGCTGCTCGACATGGGCAAGAACGTCGTGCAGTGCGGCGGCACGGGCACCGGGCAGATCGCGAAGATCTGCAACAACCTGCTGCTCGGGATCTCGATGATGGGCGTGTCGGAAGCGATGGCGCTCGGCGCCGCGCTCGGGATCGATCCGGCCGTGCTGGCCGGCATCATCAACACGTCGACCGGCCGCTGCTGGAGCTCGGACACGTACAACCCGTATCCGGGCGTGAGCGGCACCGCGCCGGCCGCGCGCGGCTACGCGGGCGGGTTCGCGGCGAACCTGATGCTGAAGGATCTCGGGCTCGCGACCGAAGCGGCGCGCAGCGCGCATCAGCCGGTGTGGATGGGCGCGCTCGCGCAGCAGCTCTATCAGTCGATGAGCCAACAAGGGCTCGGCACGCTCGACTTCTCCGCGTGCGTGAAGCTGTACGAGGCGCAGCCGGCGTAAGCGCCGCAGCCTGCGACGGACGTGCGTCGACCCGCGATGTGCCTGAACGGCATCGCGGGTCGTTTTGCATGCGGGGGAAGAAAACCGCGGGCAGTGACGGCGCGTCGGCGCCGCCGGTCGCTCAACCGCGCGGGTTCGACGCCGTCTCGAAGGTCGGATGGCACTCGAACGCGAGTTCGGAGCGCGCGCCGACACGGCTGCCGCTCGTCAGCGATTCCTGCTTCATGCTCGCGCGCATGCCGCGCTGCGTGCAGTAGTTGGTGGCTTCGTCGACGGCCTTCGTATGGGCGTCGGCCCACGTCGTCGACACGCCGACCGTGCGCGTCGTCACGGTAAACACGTTCGGGTTCGACGTCGCGGTCACGTCGGAAGCGGTCGAACACGCGGCGAGCAAGCATGCAGCAGCCGCGACGGTCAACCATCGCAAGGTTCGAAAGGAAACTGGAGTGGACATGGGGGGCAAGCGCGCGCCGTTCGACGCGCATTGAGCAACATAGGCGACAGTATGCCTGCTCAATCGCCGGAGATCATGCCCCTTTCAGTGAACACATTGTTTCGAATGGTTAAACGATGATGAAATGGGGCAATATTTCCGCCCCATTTCCGGGCCAGATCGCGCCAGCCGGTAGTTTTGCCCGGTCGGTCTCCCGCCGCAGCCCGTTGCACGGCGGCCGATCAGTGCGCGGCTTCCTGCCGGATCCTGGCCGACGCTTCCGCCAGGTTCCGCCACGCCGGCTGTCCCGGCGCGTACCGCGCGCGGATGTACGCGGCCAGCTCGGCCATCTGCCGGTCGTCGAATGCGTCGCCGAAGCCCGGCATGTAGCCGAGTTCGCCGGTGGCCGGCTGGTCGATCCCGTGATGCAGTACGCGCAGCAGGTTGTCCGGCGCGGCCTGGCTGACGCTCGTGTTGAGCCCCATCAGCGGGCGTACGCCGAAATGCCCGACGCCGCCCGATTCCGCATGACAGACCGCACACGCGGCGTCGAACGCACGGCGACCGTTCTCGAGGCCGAGCGTCGCAACGGTTTCCGCGCCGCGCGCCTGACGGATGGCCGCGTCGGCGGCGGCCGCTGCGTCGACCGGCGGCGACAGCGACGCGAGATAGTGCGCGATCGCGTCGACATCGCGGCGGAAATCGGCCGGCGTCATGCCCGTATAGCCGCCGAGATGGTTCACCTGGTTGCAGGTCGCCTCGATCAGCAGCGGCGACCCATCCGCGCGCGCTGCTTCGCACGCGGCCTCCAGCACGAGCCGGTGCGCGCTGCAGATCGAATAGATGCCGCGCTGCGCGTCCGCGCGGTTCGCGTCGAAGATCATCCGCAGCACCGCGTCCGCATGTGCGGTGCGCGAACGTTCGGCGAAGGTGGTCAAGCCGGACATGCGATACCTCGTTCGGTCAGGAAGCGGTCGATTTCGGCCGCGCTGCTGTTGCCCTCCATCGGGCCGCGCCGCGTGACCGCGATCGCCCCGGCCGCGTTCGCGCGGCGCAGTGCGACCTCGATCGGCACACCCGCGACGAGGCTCGCGACCAGCGTGCCGCCGAAGCAGTCGCCGGCGCCGGTCGGGTCAAGTTCGTCGACCTGAAACGCCGGCGCTTCCGCCCGGTTCGCGCGATCGAACGCGACGCTGCCTTGCGCGCCGCGTTTCAGCACGACGCGCTCGAGCAGCGGATGCGTCGCGAGCAGGCCCGCGATCGCGCGCTCGGCCGGCTGCGGCCCGCAGAAGAACGGCAGGTCGGCTTCGCTCGGCAGGAACAGGTGGCACGCGGCGAGCATCGCGTCGAGCGCCGCGCGCATCGGGCGAAAGCTCAGCATTTCAGGCCGCACGTTCGGATCGAACGACACTTTGGCTCCTGCGCGCGCGGCCTCGATCACGCCGCGCTGCACCGCCGCGATCGCCGATTCGCTCGTCAGCGACGAACCCATCACGTGGAAATAACGGCAGCCGTCGAACATCGCGGTATCGACATCGGACGCATCGACGCACGCGGCGGCGCTGGTGGACAGCGTGAACACGAAGCTGCGCGAGCCGTCGTCGCGATACGCGACGAACGCGGTGCCGGTCGGGCGCGCGACGCGGCGGATGCGTGCGACGTCGACGCCATCGCGTTCGAGCCGCGCGACGATCGCGTCGCCGAATGCGTCGCGGCCGACGCAGCCCGCATACGCGACGCGTGCGCCGAGCCGCGCGGCCTGGTCGGCGAAGATCGCCGGCGCGCCGCTCGGAAACGGCCCTTCGAACAGGCCCGGTGTATCGAAGCCCTGGCCGCGTTCGGCGGCGACGAATTCGGCGAGCAGTTCGCCGGCAACGACGATCTCGGCCATCAGGCGTGCCCTCCTCGTGCGCCGGCGGCCGCGTCGTCGCGGGCCGGGCGGCTGGTGGCGCGTGCGAGCGGCACCATGTCAGCTCATCCAGTTGCCGCCGTCGACGTTCAGCGTCTGGGCGGTAACGTAATCGGCGTCGGACGACGCGAGGAACAGCGCGGCGCCGGTCAGGTCGCCCGGCACGCCCATGCGGCCGAGCGGCACGGCTGCGCCGACGAGCCGCTTCTTCTCGCCGAGCGGCCGGTTCTCGTAGCGTGCGAACAGCGCATCGACCTGCTCCCACATCGGCGTGTCGACGACGCCCGGCGCGATGCCGTTCACGTTGATCCGGTGCGGCGCGAGCGCGAGCGCGGCCGACTGCGTATAGCTGATCACCGCGGCCTTGGTCGCGCAGTAGTGCGAAACGAGCGCCTCGCCACGACGCCCGGCCTGCGACGACATGTTGACGATCTTGCCGCCGCGCCCCTGCTCGACCATCCGCTGCGCGACGGCCTGCATCAGGAAGAACAGCCCTTTCACGTTGACCGCGAACAGCCGGTCGAACACGTCCCACGATTCGTCGAGGATCGGGCGCATGTCGAACAGCGCCGCGTTGTTGAACAGGATGTCGACGCCGCCGAAGCGTTCGACCGTCGTGGCAACGATCCGCTCGATGTCGTCGCGGCGCGTGACGTCGGCGGTGACGGCCACCGCGCGACCGGGGTTCGCCTCGATGAGCCGCGCAAGCGAGCCGCCTGCCGGCTTCAGGTCGACGAGCACGCAGCGTGCGCCCTCGTCCAGATAGCGTTGCGCGACCGCCTCGCCGATGCCGCTTGCGGCGCCCGTCAGGATCGCGACCTTGTCTTCCAGTCTCACTGGCTGTCTCCGGTTCGTTCTGCTTGTCGACGGCTGCGAGGTGAGCGAACGCTCGCGAACCGATCAATTGCTCTGTTGGTGATCGAATGATCGGATACGCGATTCACGCTGTCAAGACGACGTGACGGCTTTCTATGACGCGCTGCGGCACGACGGCGTACCGTGGCAACCCGCCGCGCACGCCCGGCAAGGCACAGCGCGCACGGTGCGGCGCGATCGGATCGGCGATGAAGGGGACGGAGCGAGGGCGGAAAGGGGATTTCGCGCTGCACGGCGCGGCGATACGTTATATCATCGCCATACTTTGTTTCATCGCCCTGCCTCACGCCATGGCTACCTCATCGTCCATTGACGCCCGGCTGTCCCGGGCCGACGCATTCGCCGCCGAGCACGGGCTCGCGTGGACGCCGCTGCGCCGTCAGGTCTACGAACGCGTGCTGGCCGCGCAGCGCCCGATCGGCGCGTACGACCTGCTCGCCGAGCTCGAGCCGCAACGCGGCCGCGTGCCGCCCACGACCGTCTATCGCGCGCTCGATTTCCTCGTCGAGCACGGCTTCATCCACCGGATCGAATCGAAGAACGCGTTCTTCGCGTGCTGCGAGATCGGCGTCCCGCACGAAGGCCAGTTCCTGATCTGCGATTCGTGCGGCGACACCGTCGAGATTCCCGGCGGCGACCTCGCGAAGCAGCTGTCCGCGAGCGAGCCCGCGCACGGCTTCGAAGTCCACCACCAGGTCGTCGAGCTGAGCGGCCTGTGCGGGCACTGCAAGCACAAGCCCGTACAACGCTGACGCATCTCGCGCGGCGCACGCGCCGCCCCTTCCAACGAGGAGTTCCATGTCCATTGCCCTGAAGCGCGCGCCGCGGCGTGCCCTGTCGCCTGTCCGCTGGCTCGCCACCGCCGTCGCCGCACTGTCGCTCGCGGCGCCCGCGGTCGCGCAGGCCGCGGCCGTCAACGTCGTGGCCGCCGAGAATTTCTACGGCGATGTCGCGTCGCAGATCGGCGGCAGCCACGTCGCGGTCACGAGCATCCTCAGCAATCCGGACCAGGATCCGCACCTGTTCGAAGCCAGCCCGAAAACGGCCCGCGCACTCCAGCACGCGCAGGTCGTGATCTACAACGGCGCCAACTACGATCCGTGGATGAGCAAGCTGCTCGGCGCGTCGAAGCAGGCGAAGCGCGCGACCATCGTCGTCGCCGATCTCGTCGGCAAGAAGGCCGGCGACAACCCGCACCTGTGGTACGACCCGGCGACGATGCCGGCCGCCGCGCGCGCGATCGCGGCCGAGCTCGGCCGCGCCGACCCGGCGAACAAGGCCGAATACGACGCGAACCTGCAGAAGTTCGTTGCCTCGCTGAAGCCCGTCGACGACAAGGTCGCCGCGCTGCGCGCGCAGTACAAGGGCGTGCCGGTCACGGCCACCGAGCCCGTGTTCGGCTACATGTCCGACGCGATCGGCCTCGACATGCGCAACCAGCGCTTCCAGCTCGCGACGATGAACGACACCGAGGCGAGCGCGCAGGACGTCGCCGCATTCGAGAACGACCTGCGCAAGAAGCAGGTGCGCGTGCTGATCTACAACAGCCAGGCTGAAGAACCGATGACCAAGCGCCTGCTGAAGATCGCGCGCGACGGCGGCGTACCGACCGTCAGCGTCACCGAGACGCAGCCGGCCGGCAAGACCTTCCAGCAATGGATGGCCGGCCAGCTCGACGCGCTCTCGACCGCGCTAGCCGCCGGCAAGAAATAAACCACCGTAACGACATGACCGCCACTCCTCACGCACTCGCCGTCGATCGCGTCACGCTCGAACTGGGCGGACGCACGATCCTGCGCGACGTCAGCTTCTCGATCGAACCCGGCGAATTCGTCGGCGTGCTCGGGCCGAACGGCGCGGGCAAGACGACGCTGATGCGCGCGGTGCTCGGCCTCGTGCCCGTGTCGGCCGGCACGCTGTCCGTCGGCGGCGTGCCGGTCGTGCGCGGCAACGCGTCGATCGGCTACATGCCGCAGATCCGCAGCGGCCTCGCGAACCGCCGGATGCGCGGCTACGACTTCGTC
>NZ_JAAGPG010000523.1:0-5802 GCF_017104665.1 Burkholderia sp. Se-20378
GACGACCTGCTGGCGATCGCCGACGCGGCCGCGGCCGGCGCGGGCCTCGCGTGGCTGCCGTGCTGGCTGATGGCGCCTTACCTGCGCGACGGCCGCCTCGCGCTCGTGATGGACAGCAACAGTGTGTCGGGTGCCGAAGTGTTCGCGGTGCGGCCGGCATCGCGCCAGGTGCCGTCGAAGGTGCGCGTCGTCATCGATGCGCTCGTCGACGAGATACCGCGCATGCTGGCGTCGGATGATTGAGGTCGGCGCGAGATCCCCACGAAGCATGTTCGGCTGACGCGGCGTATGATCGTCGCACGCCAAATATACCGGGGACATGCCGTCATGAAGCGGGAGCCGCAGGTCGTCATCGTCGCGTCCGTGACCGTACCGAACCTCACCTGTCATCCGGTGTGCCGCTGATGCGCACGCATGCACGCGGCCCCGGCGCGAACGGGGTGGATATCCCTGCGGCGACACAATGCGAGCGCGCATGACGGCGATCGATACCCCGAATGCCGCACGGCAACCCGGCTGGCTGCGCATCGCGCCCGCGCTGTTCCTGCTGCTGTGGGCAAGCGGCTTCGTGTTCCTGAAGCTCGGCTTGCGCTATGCCGATCCGCTCACGTTCCTCGCGCTGCGCTATGCCTGCGTCGTCGCGTTGCTCGCCGGCCCGTTCCTGTGGCTGCGCCCCGCGTTGCCGCGCACGGCGCGCGCATGGCGCGATCTCGTCGTGGTCGGCCTGTTGCTGCAGGCCGGCTATTTCGCATTCACGTACCTGAGCCTGAAGCTCGGCATGTCGGCCGGCGCCGTCGCGCTCGTCACGTCGCAGCAGCCGATTCTCGTCGGGCTGCTCGCGCCGATGATTGCCGGCGAGCGCGTCGGCGTGCTGCGCTGGATCGGGCTTGCGCTCGGCGCCGCGGGCGCGGTGCTGGTGATCCTCGCGCGTTCGTCGGTCGATGTCGCGTCGCCGTGGGCGCTCGCGTTCGCGCTGTTCGCACTTGCGTGCATCACCGGCGGCACGCTGTGGGAAAAGCGCTTCGGCACCGACGTGCATCCGGTCACCGCGAATCTCGTGCAGTACGCGGTCGGCCTGGCGGTCACGGCGCCGCTCGCGTTCGCGCTCGAACCGATGCACGTGCAATGGACCGCCGGGCTCGCCGGCTCGCTCGCATACCTCGTCATCTGCAACTCGCTGATCGCGATCTCGCTGCTGCTCGCGATGGTGCGGTATGGCGAGGCGTCGCGCGTGTCGGCGCTGTTCTTCCTGATCCCGCCCGCGACCGCGCTGATCGCACTCGTCGCGCTCGGCGAGACGATCGGTGCGCTCGCATGGCCGGGCATGGCGCTCGCGGCCGCCGGCCTGTTTCTCGTGATGCGTTATTGAGTCCACGCGAGATACGCCCGTCTCCGTCTCACCTGTCGAGACGACTTCCCCGCAATCGACGCGAATGTCGCACGGCTCATGGACGGACGTGCGTGACGCCGCGCTTCACGCGGCGCGATGCGACCACCGTGCGCGGCAGGCGCGTGCCCGGCATGCGGCGTGACGCGCCCGCGCCGCGGCCATTCAATTCGACGCCCGCTGCGGATTGCAGTCCACCGAATACTCCGCGTGCTCGCCATTGACGTGCAGCACCAGCGTCGCCTTGCAGATATCGCCGGAATCGACGCTCAGCCGCATCGTCGCGAGCGGCCGATCCTCGCCGCCGGCGAGTCGCGATTCGCCGGAGCGCGTCAGCGAGGCCGAGCCGGCGCCGCCGGTTTTGGTGATGCGCAGGCTGTACGACACGTCGACCGGCGCGGCCGCCTGCACGTGCGGCACGATGTTCACGCCGCCGGCACTGGCGGCGATGTCGAAATAGGCGTTGAGATCGTGAATGCCAACCATGATCGTCCCCTGTCGAATGAAAAAAAGGCCGAACGGGCAACCGTCCGGCCTTTTCGTTACGCCGGCGGCGCTTAGTGCTGCTTGACCGAAACGGTGTTGTTGAAGCCGTTCTGGTTGATGCTCGCGTAGTTCGCGTTGCCTTGCTGGACCAGCGTGGCGTTGTTGAAGTAGCCGTTCTGCGTCACGTAGCCCTGGTTGCCCGAGCCCGACACTTGCGACGCGTTGATGATGTTGAAGCCGCCGGCCTGCGAGAGGCTCAGCACGTCATCCGCACCCGTCTGCGACGCATTGGCGTAGTTGCCGATGTCGCCCGACTGGCTCACCGTCGTCGACGAGCCCGATGCCGACTGCGCCACGGACGCCAGGTTGTCCGCCGACGCCTGCGTGATGGATGCCGTCGAACCGTTCGAGCCGGTTTGCGTGATCGACGCCGTGTTGAACGCGGCCGTTTGCGTGATGGACGCGCTGTTGCCGTAGCCGTACTGCTGCGTGATCGTCGCGTTGTTCGACGCAGCCGACTGGTTGATCGTCGCGTTGTCGCCGAACTCGAACCACTGGTTGACCGTTGCGTTGTTGGCGTCGGCGGTCTGCGTGATCGACGTCGTGTTGCCGGCCGCCGCGAGCTGGTTCACCGTCGCGTTGTTGCCGCTCACGCCGCCCGATTGCGAGATCGTCGTCGTGTTGCCGCCGCCGAACGACGAGTTCACGGTGGCGGTTTCGGTGCCGCTCTGGGTCGTCGTGACCTGGTCGCCTGCCTCGGCGAACTGCGTCACGCTGGCGTTGGTCGTGCCACCGGTTTGCGTGATCGACGTCGCGTTCCCGCCGCCCCAGGTCGTCTGGACGTTCGCGGTGCCGTTGTTGCCGGTCTGCGTGATGCCGACGGTGTTGCCGAACGTGTCCGCCTGCGTCACGGTCGCGTTGTTGCCGATCGCCGACTGGCTCGGCGTGCCCTGGTTGATCGTCACGCTGTTCCAGCCGCCGCCCGATTGCGAAATCGACGCGCTGTCGATATAGCTGTACTGGTTGATCGTGTTGGTGTCGTATTGCGGGCCGCCGGTGTAAACCGACGCCGTTTGCGTGATGTTCGCCGAGAAATCGCCGCCACCGGATTGCGTCACGTAGTTCCGCTCGTTCGACGTGTTCGTCTGCGACACGTTCACGCTCGAATACGGCTGCGCCCACCAGGAGTTCTGCTGGATCACGGTCGTGTCGCCGCTGCCGCCCTGGGTCGTCACGTTGGCGACGAACCCGTAGCGGGGATCGTTGCCGGCTGCCGACTGGTTGATCGTCACCGAATCACCGCTCGTCGCCGTCTGTTCGACGGTTGCCGAGTTGAAGTTGCCGGATTGCCCGATGTTCACGTTGTTCCCCGACGAATCGGCCTGTGCGGCAGCCGATGCGAGCATCAGCACTGCGATTGCGATTGCAGACTTGGTCACCTTCATTTGTTGCTCCTGATTCGAAAGAAAATTCGCCGGAAAAGTCGATCTTCGCCGGCACCCCCGCCAATTGAGGACGCTCTCACGTCCCACACCTCACACCACTCCAAGCAAAGCACTTGCAAGCTGCGTAACCGTTACCGCGTCACCACCGTGGCGCGCGCGCCGATGCCGGTCTGGATCACCTGGATGCCGGTGTTCGATCCGCCCTGCACGATGTTCACCGCGTTGTTGATGCCGTTCTGCGTGACGCGCGCCGACAGCGACGTGCCGACCTGCGTCGATTCGACCGAATTGCCGACGCCGTTCTGTTGCACCTGCAACGTGTTGCCGTTGCCGCGCTGGGTCGCATTCAACGTGTTGCCCAAGCCGACCTGCGACGCCGCGATCCAGTTCTGCGCACCGGTCTGCCGCGCGACGATCGAGTTGCCGTCGCCGGCCTGCCAGACCAGCGCACCGTTGTGGCCCGCCTGGTCGAGCGATGCGGTATTGCCGACACCGCTCTGCCGGACCGCGACGATGTTGCCGCTGTAGTCGAACGCGGGTTCGGGCGCGCCGAGGTCGTTGAGCGGCACGGGTGCCGCCGACGCCGCCTGCATGGCTGCCGCCGCCCACATGGTCGCGAGCACCCGCCGCATCACGCGGGCGCGCCCGTTCCGATCACGCTGTCGATTCATCATGTTTTCTCCGCTGGCCGGCCTGATGCCGGTTAATGAGTGGACACGCCCGAGCGATCGATCTTCTGCGGGTCGTACGCGGTGTTCGCGTCTTCCATGTCCTGCGCGTATTTCCGGTCTTCCTGCAGATACCGCTGCATCGTCGGGTCGTACCAGTCCTGGTCGTTCTTCAGCGCCCAGGTCTGGTTCGCGACGCCCTGGACGATCAGGTGCGTGAGCGCCGATTCGATCGCTTCGTTCACGCAGATCTGCGCGGGTTCGTTACGCGTCAGCCCGGCTTCCGCCTGCAGCAGGTCCTTGAAGCCGACGAAGCGATAGATGCCCGTGTCGACCTGATAGGAGTAGACGGTCTTGGTCGTCGACACGCTGTTGAGCACCTGGCCCGTGCGGATGTCGATCGCGCGCAGGTTGACGGTGACCTGGTCGATCCGGTATTGCGTCGACCCGCTGATCCCGAGGTAGGCGACGCCGGCCCCGCCGGTCCGGACGTTCGTGTCGTAGCCGACGATGCCGCCCTCGAGCACGATGTTCGCGGGCATCAGCGGCGCCATCGCATCGTTCTGCGCCTTCTTCGCATCCGCGCCGTCGGTGGCGCGCATGATCTTGCGTTCGGTCAGCAGGTCCTGCAGGTTCTCGCGTTCCACCGGCGTGAACCAGCCGGAGTCGCGCATCGCCTTGACGAGGAACGACGCGCCGCCCTGCGTGACCTGCGACGAGAAGGAACTGTCCGGCGATGCCTTGTACTGCCCCGTCAGGTCGCGAAAGCCGTACACGGCCGCGACGATCTTGCCCTTCGGCGGCGGGAGATGCGTGAGGTCGCGCGTGGTGCGCGTCGGCGGCGTCAGCGTCGCGTTGCTCAATGCCGGCATCGGCCGCGTGACGCAACCGACCAGCGACAGCAGCAACACCGCGCCCATGGCGATCCGTGTCATCCCCGTGTTGAAGCGTGTGCGTTCAGCATTTTTTTTCATGATTCGCTCAGTCGTTTTTTTCGAGTTATTGGCCGTTGCTGACGATGAACGTCGAGGTCGCACCCGTCGTCTTGTCGGTGGTCGTCACTTGCAGGCTGCCGTTGCCGGCTGCACTCACGACGATCGTGAAGTTGCCCGTGCTGATCGTCCCCGGCTTGAGCTCGCCGTTGGTGCCGACGATCGAGTTCGTCACCGAGCCGGCAACGCGCGACAGGATCGCCTGCTGCAGTTGCGCATTGAACTGGTCGAGCGACGACGTGGACGTCGGCGACGAATAGGCCGACAGCGACGGATCCGTATGCTTGTTCTGCGCATTGGCCTCGTTGAGCAGATTCGGGCCGTTTGCCGGGTTGCCGCCGAAGTTCGGGTTGTTCGGCTGATAAACCAGCGTCGACGACCACGCATACGGAGACACCGCGGTCATCGCGACCAGGGCGATCAAGCTCAATCTGATTCGATTCATTTTCCCTAACCCCTGTTTTTGATTAATCGACTAAATCTCGTCTTTGGCCAGATCCGAATCGGGAAACAACAAATTCGACAGATCGTCCTGAATGACGGTTTGAAAGGAAATGTTGGCGGCGCTTTCGGCCACGGCCTTGACGTTTGCCCGCGCGATCGGCAGGAAGGTCTGGAACACGCGTTTTTGCTGGAATTCGACCCAGATCAGGCTGCCGTAACGCGCGGACGGGCGTTCGTGAATGGCGACCATGTAGCGTTCGCTCAGCGGGATTTCCGACCACGTCTGCGAGAAGTAGGTATAGAAATCGCGGCCGGCGAGCGTCACGGCATCGGTCGTGACCGTGCCGCCGAGCTGGTCTTCCGGAAGGGCATGGCGGGCG
>NZ_JAAGPG010000524.1:0-5580 GCF_017104665.1 Burkholderia sp. Se-20378
TGCACTGAATTACTCCAACATCCCGCGTCAATACACGCCGGACGGCAACGTGCTGCAGGTCGGCACGCACGGCCGCTCCGCGGAGGTGACTCGATAATGGAAGCGCAAACCTACCACGGCTACCAGATCTGGGGCCACGCGATCCTGCAGCAGGACGAGATCCTGCAGCCCGAGCGCTTCGCCGGAAGCGGCACGATCACGCAGAACAACAAGCTGGTCGAGGCATCCGGCGTGCTCGGCGTATTCGACACCGAGGACGACGCGCGCGAAGCGGGGCTCGAATGGGCTCGCGCGTGGATCGACAGCCACCGCTGAGCAGGCGCGGCGTGCGCAACCGGCACGCTGTCGTCACTGCTTTGCTCGGGCCGGCCGCGAACCGCACATGAAAAAAGGGGCGTCATGGACGCCCCTTTGCTATTCGAACCCGGACTACTCAGGCGGCAGGCCGTGGCGGCCGCACCGCCGCCTGCGGCCGGCCGACGAGCCGTGCCAGCCCGACGATCGCGACCAGCGTCGCGAGATACGCGACGATCTGGATGCCCGCCGGTCGCGCGGTATAGCCGATCAGCGTATGCAGCGCCTTGCCGACGATGCTGGTTTCCTTGAGCAGCCACGACGTATCCCAGATCACATCGCCCCATGACGGTACGAGGCCGGCCGCGAGCAGGAAGCCGACGCACTGGCTTGCCATCCCCGCCGCGAGCAGCACGATCAGCCAGTTGGTGACGGAGAACAGGCGCTTCAGCGGAATCTGCAGCAGGCCCGCATACATCCCGTAGCCGAGCCCGGCGCCGCCCAGCACGCCCAGCAACCCGCCGACGATCATCTGCGGCGTCTGCCCCGGATCGCCCGCCGCGATGCCGTACAGGAACAGCACGGCCTCGGAGCCTTCGCGCAGCACTGCGACACCCACCACGATCGCCAGGCCCGTCAGCGGCTTGCTGCCGGCCGCGACGGCACGCCCGACCTCGGTCATCTGCATCGCCATCTCGCGGCCGTGCCGGCTCATCCAGATGCTGTGCCACGCGAGCATCAGCGTCGCGACGAACATCACGCCCGCGTTGAAGACCTCCTGCCCCATGCCGGACGCCCACTGCGAAATCACGTCGGCGAACGCGGCGATCAGGCCGGCGCCGATCACGCCGCCCACCAGCCCGCCGCCGACCCACCAGCCGCGCCGCGGCACGCCCTTCGTGGCGGCCATCACGATCGACACCACCAGCGCGGCCTCGAGCACTTCACGAAAGACGATCAGGGCGGTAGACAACATGGCGAGTTGGCCTTACTTGACGGTCAGGTGCGTCTTCGACTGCGCTTCGTGATACTCGTCGTGGAATTCGTACGTGCCGGCCTTCAGCGGCCCGACCAGGATCTCCACCGACTTGCCGGCGGGCACGACCTTCTCCGCCTTGAAGTCGTCACTCTCGAATTCGGCGGGCGTCGCGTCGAGGTTCTTCACGACGAACTTCACCTTCTTGCCGGCCGGGATCGTCACGCCGTCCGGCGAAAACTTGTGGTCCTTCAGGGTCAGGTTGACGACATCGTCGGCCGCGAAAGCGGACGTTGCCGATGCGCCCAGCAGCGCCAGCGCGAAACCGAAAGCAAAACGGTTCATGTGGGTAATGAATTGAAATATCGAAGGGAGCCGATACTAAGATCGATTCGCATTTCCAACTCGCGTACCCTTACTGGCGGCATGGTGATCACGCTTCAGGGATCGCCGTCGCGCGTTGCCCGGCAAGGCATCCGCGCTGCTTTGCCCGGAACGCTTCGCCGTCAATCGGGACAAGTGCCGAATGACGTCGACGGCCCGATCGCGATTCATCAGACTTCATGTTTACAACAGGCTGTGGCCGCGACACCGATTTTCGGCGACACGCGTACGCTTGACCTTCCCACCGTGGCAAGCTTCATGCTGTCGATGCTTGTCAATCGTCAACTCAGGAGAACACGATGGAATTCGAAGTCCAGGACATGACCTGCGGCGGCTGCGCCAACGCCATCACGCGCGCGGTGACGGCCGCCGATCCCGCCGCGAAGCTCGACATCGACGTCGCGGCGAAGATCGTCAAGGTCGAATCGGCACAAGGCGCCGAGCGCGTGCAGTCGATCATCGAAGCCGCCGGCTTCCACCCCGCGCTGCGCGCCGCCTGACGCCCGCACCACGACCCGCGGGCACACCGCCGTAAGGCGCGGCGCCCGCGGCCCGATTTCGCGTCAGCGCAGCCGGATCAGCGTCGACTTCAGCTCGGTGTACTTCTCGAGCGCATGCAGCGACTTGTCGCGGCCGTTGCCCGACTGCTTGTAGCCGCCGAACGGGAAGTTCATGTCGCCGCCCTCGTCGTAGCAGTTCACCCAGACGGTGCCCGCACGCAGCCGGCGCGACACGTCGTGCGCGGTCGTCAGGTTCGACGTCCACACGGCCGCGGCCAGCCCGTATTCGGTGTCGTTCGCGATCCGCACGGCCTCGTCGACGTCGTCGAACACGATCACCGACAGCACGGGCCCGAAGATCTCCTCGCGCGCGATCTTCGCGTCGGGTTTCACCTCGAACACCGTCGGCTCCACGTAGAAGCCGCCCGTTTCCTCCTTCACGCGCGCACCGCCCGTCACGAGCTTGCCTTCGCTGCGCCCGGCCTCGATATAGCCGAGCACGCGTTCGAGCTGGATGCCGTCGACGATCGCACCCATCGACACCGACGGATCGAGCGGATTGCCGGGCACGTAGGCACGCGCGGCCGCGACGAGCTTCTCGATGAACGCGTCCTTGATGTCGCGATGCACGAGCAGCCGCGAGCCTGCCGTGCACATCTCGCCCATGTTGTAGAAGATCGCGCCGGCGGCCGCCTGCGCCGCGCGGTCGAGATCGGGACAATCGGGCAGCACGATGTTCGGCGACTTGCCGCCGAGTTCGAGCCACGCGCGCTTCAGGTTCGACTGCGCCGCGTATTGCATGATCAGCTTGCCGACCGCCGTCGAGCCCGTGAACGCGATGCAGTCGACGTCGCGATGCAGCGCGAGCAGCTTGCCCGGCTCGCCCGCACCCGGTACGACGTTGAACACGCCGGCCGGAATGCCGGCCTCGTACGCGAGCTGCGCGACGCGGATCGCGGTGAGCGGCGATTTCTCCGACGGCTTCAGCACGACGCTGTTGCCGGCCGCGAGCGCGGGGCCGAATTTCCAGGCGGCCATCAGGATCGGGAAGTTCCACGGCACGACGGCTGCCACCACGCCGACCGGCTCGCGCGTGACGAGACCGACGAGATGATGATCGGCCGGCGCAACCTCGCCGCCCACCTTGTCGATCGCTTCCGCAAACCATTCGACGCAATACGCGGCGCCCGGCACGTCGACCGTCGTCGTGTCGCCGATCGGCTTGCCGGCGTCGAGCGTCTCGAGCAGCGACAGCTCGTCGAGATGCTCGCGCATCAGCGCGGCCCAGCGCAGCAGCACGGCCTTGCGCGCACGCGGGTTCAGCCCGGCCCACACGCCCGCGTCGAACGCGCGGCGCGCGGCCGCGACGGCCGCGTTCACGTCGGCTTCGCCGCAATCGGCGACCTTCGCGAGCACGCGGCCGTCGATCGGGCTCACGCAGTCGAACGTCTTGCCTCCGTGCGCGTCGCGCGACGCGCCGTCGATGAATGCGCGCCCTTCGATCTTGAGCGACGCCGCCTTGTCCTGCCAGTCAGCCAAAGTCAACTTGTTCATCAGGATGCCTCAGTTTTTTGGCATTCGCGATGCGGCACGCCGCTGCGCATGACGCGCAGCCGGCCAGCAGCGAATGCAGTGACGCGCGGTGGAAAGGTCAGAAGGTCGCCGGCGAATTGGCCGAGACGACCTCGCAGATCAGGTCCGCGCTGGGATTGCGAAAACGGTGCGGTAAACGGCTTTCGAAGTAGTAGCCGTCTCCGGGGTCGAGCAGCCACGTCGCGCCGTCGACGGTCAGCTCGAGCCGACCCGACACGACGACCCCGCCCTCGTGCCCCGCGTGCACGAGCATCTCGGGCCCCGTATCGGCCTGCGGCTGGTAGATCTCGCGCAGGATGCACATGTTGCGGTCCTTCATGCTCGCGCCGACCAGATGAAACGCGAGCGTGTCGTTGCCGAGGTTCGGCATCTCGTCACGACGCGACACGACCGAGCGCGATTCGACGAGCTCGAACGTGAAGAACTCCGCGAGACTCATCGGGATGCATTCGAGCAGCTTCTTCAACGAGCCGACCGACGGGCTCACGCGGCCCTGTTCGATCAGCGAGATCGTGCCGTTGGTCACGCCGGCCCGCTTCGCGAGTTCGCGCTGCGACAGGCCATGCTTGTTGCGCACGAAACGCAGGCGCTCGGCGACTTCGGTGGACATCGATTCGGTTTCGGACACGATAAGTGCGATGACAAAGTGAAACGACGCGGTGGACAGCCGTTGAATATTCTAATCACTTTATGCCGCGCATCAGCGGGGAAAACCCTGAAAGGCGTTCGAAATAATGAACACCTCGCACATTATTCCGTTTGCGAATCTTTTGTTCGCACTGCTCGGGAAAGCCCTGATGCAGCACCGTTAAAAAACATTTGACGCCGTTTTTGGCTCGTATATGCTGGCTCTCAGGTTAGCGTCATCAAGCTTTCATGGGCAGCAAAAAACGTTATTGCAACGCAAAAATTGATGCCCATCAATGTAAATAACGCGTAACCGGCGCCTTGATTATTTTAAACGCCCAGCGCGTCGAAACGGTCAGGTGTTCAATACTTTCAACAACCCAGTCGAGTGTAATCGTGAGAGTCCGTGGCCCTCTGGTGAGGTGGGATCGAGGCGATGTGCGAAGTTTGCGCAGCGCTGCGTCCGCTTCCGACGACGGCAGTTGCGGCTGGCATAGTCCTCGCCTGCTTCATCTGTCGATCTACACCATCCTGTCCCGTCGTTCCGTTCGGCGTCACAACGCCGTTTCCGCACGCGCATTCGTCGCCGTCGATACCGACGAAGTGGCGTCGCTGCTGCCGTAGCGCCTCTCCTTTCTTTACGTCGTTCGTTTCGTCTGCTGATTCGCCAACCGCATCGTCCGTGCGGTGACGGAACGCGTTCGCGCATTCGTTGCCGCGTCGCGTGTCGCAATGAAACGAACGACGGCCTGATCGTCGCGCGCAGCGCGGATCGCCACGCCATCCCGTTGCGCCCATTCACCAGCGGCCCTGCGTCTCACGCAAGGCTGCGGGGCTGTTGCACGCCGGCGTTTCGCCACATCCGGCAAGCAAGACGCAACAACCCTCCGGATAACTGATTGACGTCATGGATAGAAGGAAACCCCTCGTCGGCATCACTGCCGACCACACGCAAATCGGCGCGCATGCGTCGCATACGGTCGGCGACAAATACGTCGCCGCGATCGTCGACGGCGCGCAAGCGTTCGCGATGGTGCTGCCCGCGCTCGGCGAGCGCCAGTCGGTCGACGACGTACTCGCTACGGTCGACGGCCTGATGTTTACCGGCAGCTACTCGAACGTCGAGGCGCACCTGTACGGCGGCGAAGCGAGCGCACCGGGCACGAAGCACGACCCGGGCCGGGACGCGACCACGCTGCCGCTGCT
>NZ_JAAGPG010000525.1:0-5402 GCF_017104665.1 Burkholderia sp. Se-20378
CGTCGGGGCCGACCGCGCACGCGGCGAGCGTCACCGACATCGCGAGCGCGGAAAAACGGAAAGCGGCGCTCATCGGTTTTCTCCTTCGAGGGTGCCGTGGTGTTCGCTCCACACGGCCGGCGTGCCGCCCGCGAGCTTGCGGATCGCCACATAGAACACGGGCGTCAGGAACAGCCCGAACAGCGTGACGCCCAGCATCCCCGCGAACACGGTGATGCCGGTGGCCGCCCGCACTTCGCTGCCCGCGCCGCCGCCGATCAGGAGCGGCACCGAGCCCGCGATGAACGCGACCGACGTCATCACGATCGGACGCAGCCGCAGCTTGCACGCTTCGAGCGCGGATTCGATCACGCCCTTGCCCTGGATTTCGAGCTCGCGTGCGAACTCGACGATCAGGATCGCGTTCTTGCACGCCAGCCCCATCAGCACGACGAGACCGACCTGCACGAACACGTTGTTGTCGCCGCCCGACAGCCACACGCCGAACAGCGCGGCGCAGATGCACACGGGCACGATCAGGATCACCGCGAGCGGCAGCGTCCAGCTCTCGTACAGCGACGCGAGCACGAGGAACACGAGCATCACCGCGAGCGGGAACACGACGATCGCCGCGTTGCTCTGCGTGACCTGCTGATAGCTGAGGTCGGTCCATTCGAGCGTGATGCCCGGCGGGAGCACTTCCTTCGCGATCTGCTGGAGCTTCTCGATCGCCTGCGACGACGACATCACCTTCGGATCGGCATCGCCGATCAGGTTCGCGGCCGGATAGCCGTTGTAGCGAACGACCGGGTCGGGCCCGTACGCGGGCGCCACCGTCACCATCGAGCCGATCGGCACCATCTCGCCCTTCGCGTTGCGCGTGCGCAGGTTCGCGATGTCGGCGGCCGTCTGCCGGTGGCCGGCATCCGCCTGCGCCATCACGCGGTACACACGGCCGAACAGGTTGAAGTCGTTCACGTACATCGAGCCGAGATAGACCTGCAGCGTGCTGAACAGGTCGGTCAGCGCGACGCCCTGCGCCTTCGCCTTCAAGCGGTCGACCTTCACCTCGAGCTGCGGGATGTTCGCCTGGTACGAGCTGACCGGGTAGCTCATCCCCGGCGTCTTCGCGACCGCGCCCTGGAACGCGGTGAGCGCGTTCTGCAGCGCGCCGTAGCCGAGCCCGCCGCGATCCTCCAGGTACAGCGAATAGCCCGAGCCGTTGCCGAGGCCCTGGATCGGCGGCGGCATCAGCGCATAGGTAATGCCGCCGCCGATGGCCGCGAAGCGCGCGTTCAGGTCCGCGTTGATCTGCGCGGCGCTGCGGTGGCGCTGGTCGAACGGCTTCAGGATCACGTACGAGTTCGTGATATTCGGCGTGTTCACGCCCTGCAGCGCGTTCAGCCCGGCAAACGCCGGCACCATCTCGACACCATCGGTGCCGAGCGCGATCTTCGTCATCTGCTCGGTCACCTCGCTGGTGCGCGCGAGCGACGCGCCTTCCGGCAGCTTCGCGCCCGCGAACAGGTACAGCTTGTCCTGCACGGGGATGAAACCGCCCGGCACCGCGTTGAGCAGCAGCGTGGTCGCCGCGAGCAGCGCCGCATAGACCGCGAACACCACCCCGCGCCGCTTCAGCGTGCGCGACACGAAGCCGTGATAGCGATCGGAACTGCGGTCGAAGAAGCGGTTGAACGGATGGAACAGCCAGCCGAACGCGCGATCGAGGCCGCGCGTGAGCGCATCCTTCGGCGCACCGTGCGGACGCAGCAGCTTCGCGGCGAGCGCGGGCGACAGCGTCAGCGAGTTGATCGCGGAGATCACCGTCGAAATCGCGATCGTCACCGCGAACTGCCGGTAGAACTGGCCCGTCACGCCCGACATGAACGCCATCGGCACGAACACCGCGCACAGCACCAGCGCGATCGCGACGATCGGTCCCGACACCTCGCGCATCGCCTGGTGCGCGGCGTCGCGCGGACTCAGGCCCTGCGCGATGTTGCGCTCGACGTTCTCGACGACCACGATCGCATCGTCGACGACGATCCCGATCGCGAGCACGCGCCCGAACAGCGTCAGCGTGTTGATCGAATAGCCGAGCAGATAGAGCCATGCGAACGTGCCGACCACCGAGACGGGCACCGCGACGAGCGGAATGATCGACGCGCGCCACGTCTGCAGAAAGAGGATCACGACGAGCACGACCAGCACGACGGCCTCGATCAGCGTGTGCTGCACCGCGCGGATCGATTCACGCACGAACACCGTCGGATCCCACACGGGCCGGTACGCGACGCCGGGCGGGAACCGCTTCGACAGCTCGTCGAACTTCGCATACACGGCCTTCGCAACCTCGAGCGCGTTCGCGCCCGGCGACAGGAAGATGCCGACCACCGCCGATGGCTTGTCGTTGAAATACGAGCGCAGCGTGTAGTCGCCCGCGCCGAGCTCGATGCGCGCGACGTCGGACAGCTTCACGACCTGCCCGTCGTCGCCGGTGCGCAGCACGATGTCGCTGAACTCCTGCACCGTGCGCAACCGGCCGCGCACGTTGATCGACAGCAGGAAGTCGTTCTTCTTCGGCGACGGCTCCGCACCGAGCTGGCCGGCCGACACCTGCACGTTCTGCTCGCGCACGGCGGCAATCACGTCGCTCGCGGTCAGCCCGCGGGACGCGAGCCGGTTCGGGTCGAGCCACAACCGCATCGCATAGTCGCCGGAGCCGGACAGGCCGACGTCGCCGACACCCGTGAGTCGCGACAGCTCGTCCTTCACGTGCAGCGTCAGGTAGTTGCGCAGGTACAGCGAATCGCGGCTGTTGTCCGGCGAATAGAGGCTCACGTACATCAGGGGCGTGGGCGACTGCTTCTGCGTGGTCACGCCGTACTGGCGCACCTCGTCGGGCAGGCGCGACAGCGCCTGGCTCACGCGGTTCTGCACGCGCACGGCGGCCGTGTCGGGATCGACGCCCTGCAGGAACGTGACGACGACCTGCAGGCTGCCGTCCGAACCGGCGACCGACTTCATGTACATGATGCCTTCGACGCCGTTGATCGCCTCTTCCAGCGGTTCGGCGACCGATTCGGCAATTTCCTTCGGGTTCGCGCCCGGATACGTCGCTCGCACGACGACGCTCGGCGGCACGACTTCCGGGTATTCGCCGGCGGGCAGCATCGGGATCGAAATCAGGCCGATCGCGAAGATGACGATCGACAGCACGACCGCGAAGATCGGCCGGTCGATGAAGAATCGGGAGAAATCCATTGCCTGTCTCCCGTTACTGCACGGCCGGCGCGCCGGCATCGGCGACGGCCTGCGTGCCGTTGCCCGTGCCGTTGCCCGGACCGTTGCCCGGACCGTTGCCTGCGCCATTGCCGGCACCCGCATCGGCGCGCGCGGGCAGCGCCTTCGGCTTCACCTGCGCGCCGGGGTAGTAGATCCGCTGCACGCCGTCGACGACCACGCGGTCGCCCGCCTGAATCCCCTTCTCGATGATCCGCTCGCCATCCAGCCCGCGGCCGATCGTCACGTCACGGCGCAGCGCCTTGTCGCCGGGTCCGATCACATACACGTACTTGCGGTCCTGGTCGGTGAGCACGGCCTTGTCGTCGACGAGCAAAGCATCCTGGTCGCGGCCGCTGACGAGCTGCACGCGCGCATACAGGCCCGGCGTAAACGTATGGTCCGCATTCGGCAGCCGCACGCGCGCGCGGATCGTGCCCGTTTGCGGGTCGAGCCGGTTGTCGAGGAAGTCGACGGTGCCCGCATGCGGGAAACCCGTCTCGTTCGCGAGGCCCACGCGCACCGGATCGGCGCCGATCGCGCGATGCTGCGGATCGGCGCGCCGCGCGTTGTAGCGCAGGTAGCTCTGTTCGTCGCAATCGAAATACACGTAGACGGGGTTCTGCGACACGACGGTCGTCAGCAGCGTGTCGTCCGCACGCGCCAGGTTGCCGACGGTGGCGACCGCACGGCCGACGCGGCCCGCGATCGGCGCGCGCACTTCGGTGAAGCCGAGATTGAGCTTCGCGTCGGCGACGGCCGCGTCGGCCGCCTGCAGGTCCGCACGCGCCTGCTCGGCGGTGGCGCGCGCGTTGTCGAGTTCTTCCTGCGACGTCGCATGCGCATCGATCAGCGTCTGCACGCGCTTGAGCTGCACGTTCGCGAGGCTCGCGGCCGCGCGGGCCCGTTGAAGCTGCGCGTTCGCGCGATCGAGCGCGATCCGGTACGGACGCGGGTCGATCTCGAACAGCAGCGCGCCCTGCGCGACCAGGTCGCCTTCCTTGTAGGCGACGCGCTGCAAATAGCCGCTCACGCGCGGCCGCAGTTCGACCGCGTCGACGGCTTCGACGCGTCCGTTGAATTCGTCCGCGAGGCGGATCGTGCGCGGCGCGATGGTAGCAACGCCGACTTCGGGAAGGGTTTGGGCCGACGATGCGCCTTTGCCGTCGTGACAGCCCGACAACGCCAGCAGCAGTGCACAGGCCGCACCCAAAGGCGACGTCCTGCGTAGGGATAAGGAGAGCATGATGCCTCGCGACGGGTTAAACTGCCGCGTAGCATAAAAGTTGAAGTTAACTTCAAGTCAAGTTTTCCCGGAGGAGCAACATGGGTATCCAGGAAATCCCGCAATGGCCGCTGATGTCGATCCGCGAAGTGGCCGCGCGCAGCGGCGTACCGGCGTCGACACTGCGGTTCTACGAGACGCGCGGGCTCATCAAGTCGCACCGCAACGGCTCGAGCCATCGCCACTATTCGCGCGCGGTGCTGCGGTTGATCGCGTTCATCGTGTTCGCGCAGAAGATCGGCTATACGCTCGACGAGATCGCCGAGCAGCTCGTCAGCCTCCCCGAGGACACCGCGCCGAGCAACAAGGACTGGCAGCGGCTGTCGCGCGGCTGGAAGCAGCGCGTTGCGAACCGGATCGAGGAGTTGCAGCGCCTGTACATCAACCTCGACGAATGCATCGGCTGCGGCTGCCTGTCGCTGAAGCGCTGCAAGCTGACGAACCCGGAGGACCGCGCGGGCCGCAACGGGCCCGGCGCGCGACGCTGGCTCGGCGACAAGCCGCCGACGGATATCGAATGACCGGCAGGCCGGGCGTGGCGTGCGATGCCGTGCCGGGCCACCGGGGTCGATTGCGTCACCCGACGCGCCAGCCGCCGTTCACCGCGATCGTCGCACCGGTGACGAACGATGCACGCGGCCCGGCGAGCCACGCGACCGCGTCCGCGATATCGTCCGGATGCCCGGCGCGGCCGGCCGGCGTCTGCTCGCGGATCGTCGCGGCGATGGCCGGTGCAACGCCGCTTTCGCCGAAGAAGCGCGTGTCGGCGATATAGCCGGGCGCAACCGTATTGACCGTTGCGCCGCGCGGCCCGAGTTCGCGCGCCAATGCGACGGTGAACCCTTCGACACCGGCC
>NZ_JAAGPG010000526.1:0-247 GCF_017104665.1 Burkholderia sp. Se-20378
GGCGCCGGATCAATAAAAAAAAAAAAAAAAAAAAAAACAGCGAGCGAGGAGTAACTGAAGATAAGAGACACAACAGCGCACATAGCGAGTACAGATGCAGTATCACGATCTCTAGAGGCATCAACAAACGCACGTGACATACCACAACATACTCATAACTATGGTCAACCAACCACACAGCCTCTGTCCACCCAACAATACAGACACGATACACCACAGCGATCAACAGCGCCAGCACACCAGTACA
>NZ_JAAGPG010000051.1:0-238 GCF_017104665.1 Burkholderia sp. Se-20378
GGGAGGAGATGAGGGTAGGCTAGTAGTGAAGTGAGGATGAGGAGACAAAGGGCAGTGTGTTGGGGAGGAGTGGTGTGAGAAGGTGAAAGAAGAGGGATGAATGGGGAGTGAAGGAGAAGTGGTAGAAACGGAGAAGGAGGACAATGAAGATGGACGAAGGGTGTAGCAGAAGTAAAGAGTAGAATGGTAGCGAGTGGTGGAGGAGGATGGTGTTGTTTTTTTTTTTTTTTTTTAATGG
>NZ_JAAGPG010000052.1:0-28525 GCF_017104665.1 Burkholderia sp. Se-20378
TCTTGTCCCCTGCGGGCGGTGCCGCGGGGCGTACTGCCTTGCGGGCGACGAGGCTGCCGGAGCGGACAGGGGCGCGGGTCGGCGACGCCGGCTTCGGATTCTTGACGGTTAATTTGGTGCGCATAAACGCTGGAATTCATTCAGACTGCGATCGCACGCAGCAATTCGGTTTCGAGCTGGATCTGCAGGCGGTTGTCGGACAGGCCGGCACCCGCGAGCAGGAAGATGTCCTCGACGCGTTCGCCGAGCGTATTGATCCGCGCCGCGTGGACGCCGATCCGGTGCTCGGCGAGTACGCGCGCGATCGAATAGAGAAGGCCCGGCCGGTCGTTGGCCGACACGGACAGGATGTAGTACTGGCCGCGCTCGTCGGCCCGCAGGTCGACGCGCGGCGTGATCGGAAACGTCCGGGACAGCCTCGACAGGCGGCCCTTGGACGGCTCCGGCAGCGGTGCGGTTTCGGTGAGCCGCGACGCAAGTTGCTGCTCGACGAGATTCGCGATGTCGCGATACCGCACGTCACGCTCGGTCTGCGTGACGATGAAGTTGTCGAGTGCATAGCCGTGCCGCGTCGTGCTGACGCGTGCGTCGAGCACCGACAGCCCGTTGCGGTCGAAATACGCGCAGATGCCCGCGAACAGGTCGGGGCGATCCTTCACGTACACGAGCACCTGCAGCGCATCGCCGATCGGCGACGGCCGCGCGCGGACGATCGCGGTTTCGGCATTCACGTGCCGGTACAGCACGCGTGTCTGCCACGCGATGTCGGCCGCGTCGTGACGCAGGAAGAAGCCGACGTCGAGCTGATCCCACAGCGCGCGATGCGCGTCGTCGGGCACGGTCTCGAGGCGCAGCAGCGCGAGCGCCTGCTCCTGCCGCGACTTCAGCTCCGAATGCGCGTCGGGGTTGGCCCCGCCGAGCACCGCGAGCGTGATGCGGTAGAGATCCTCGAGCAGCTTGCCCTTCCACGTGTTCCACACCTTCGGGCTCGTGCCACGGATATCGGCGACGGTCAGCAGGTACAGCGCGGTGAGGTACCGTTCGTTGCCGACGACTTCGGCGAAGCGCTTGATGACTTCGGGGTCGCTCGTGTCCTGCTTCTGCGCGACCTGGCTCATCGTCAGGTGATGCTGGACGAGCCACACGATCAGCGCCGCGTCGTCGCTGGCGATGCCGTGCTCGCGGCAGAAGCGCCGTGCGTCGGCCATCCCGAGCGTCGAATGATCGCCGCCGCGGCCCTTCGCGATGTCGTGGAACAGCGCCGCGACATACAGCACCCAGGGGCGCTCGAAGTTGCCGATCAGCTGGCTGCAGAACGGATATTCGTGCGCGTGCTCGGCCACCGCGAAGCGCCGGATGTTGCGCAACACCATCAGGATGTGCTGGTCGACCGTGTACACGTGGTACAGGTCGTGCTGCATCTGGCCGACGATGCGGCGGAAATTCAGCAGGTAGCGGCCGAGCACGCTCGTCTGGTTCATCAGCCGGAACGCGTGCGTGATTCCTTCGGGTTGCTGAAGGATCTGCATGAACGTGTCGCGGTTCTGCGGATCGCGGCGCCACGTGTTGTTCATGATCTCGCGCGAGTTGTACAGCGCGCGCAGCGTACGGGCGGACAGCCCTTTCACGCCGCGGGTCGTCTCGTACAACAGGAACGCTTCGAGGATCGCGTCGGGGTGGCGTTCGAACACGCCGTCGTCGACGATCTCGAGCATGCCCTGCTTCTCGACGAAGCGGTCGGGCGACAGCACGCGCGTGATGCCGCTCGTCGCGGGGAACAGCTGCGCCTCGATGTTCTGGATCAGGATCGTCGCGAGCTGCGTGACGGCTTTCGCGGCCCAGTAATAGCGGCGCATCAGCTGCTCGCTCGCGCGCTTCGCCTGGGTCGGCTGGTAGCCGAAGCTCTCGGCCGCCTGCGTCTGCAGGTCGAACACGAGCATGTCCTGGCGGCGGCCGGCAATCACGTGCAGCCGCGCGCGCAGCGTTTTCAGGAAACCCTCGTTGCGGCGCAGCTCGCGCGCCTCGCGATCGGTGATGAGGCCGCGTGTGTCGAGTTCGCGCCAGCTGCTGCCGAAACCGGCCGCGCGTGCGATCCAGAGGATCGTCTGCAGGTCGCGCAGCCCGCCGGGGCTTTCCTTCACGTTCGGTTCGAGGCTGTACGGCGTGTCCTGGAATTTCGCGTGGCGCTGGCGCATCTCGAGCACCTTCGCGGTGAAGAACGCGCGGGCGTCGAGCGCCTCGTGGTAGCGCACCGTGAAACGCTCGAACAGCGCGGTGCTGCCGACGATGCGACGCGCTTCCAGTAGCGAGGTCTGCACCGTGACGTCCTGCGATGCTTCCTCGATGCACTGCGCGACCGTGCGCACGCTGCTGCCGATCTCGAGACCGAGATCCCATGCCATGCCGATGAAGCGCTCGATGCGCGCGTCGAGCGCCGGGTCGTGCGCATCGGGCAGCAATACAAGGATGTCGACGTCGGAATAGGGCGCGAGCTCGCCGCGCCCGTAGCCGCCGACGGCGACGAGCGCGAGCGTCGCGGGCAGCTCGCAGTCGTCCCACACGCGCTTCAGCGCTTCGTCGGTGAGTTTCGACAGCGCGTGCATCAGCGACGCGACGTTCGCCGCGCGGCGAAAGCGCTCGAGCATCTCCGTCTTGGCGGCCTTGAATTCGGCGCGCCGCGACAGCGCTTCGGGCGAGGGGGCAGCGTGAGCGCTCATGGGCGGCCGTTCAGGTGCGGGTGGGGCGGGCTGGCGCGACGGCGCTCAGACTGCTGCGGCCGGTTGCGCGAACACGGGGCGCGCCGGCGTGCCGGCCGACACGGTCAGCACGTCGTAGCCGGTTTCGGTGACGAGCACTGTGTGCTCCCACTGCGCCGACAGGCTGCGGTCGCGCGTCTTGACCGTCCACTGATCGGGCATCGTGCGGATGTCGCGCTTGCCGGCGTTGATCATCGGCTCGATCGTGAAGATCATCCCGGCCTTCAGTTCGATGCCGGTGCCCGGGCGGCCGTAGTGGACGACCTGCGGATCTTCGTGGAACACCGTGCCGATGCCGTGGCCGCAGTATTCGCGCACGACGCTGTAGCCCTGCGCTTCCGCGTGCTTCTGGATCGCATAGCCGATGTCGCCGAGGTGCGCGCCGGGCTTGACCTGGTCGATGCCGAGCCACATGCATTCGTAGGTGGTCTGCACGAGGCGCTTCGCGAGGATCGAACCCTCGCCGACGATGAACATGCGGCTCGTGTCGCCGAAGTAGCCGTTCTTGATCACGGTGATGTCGATGTTCAGCGCATCGCCGTTCTTGACCACCTTCTCGCCGGGAATGCCGTGGCAGATCACGTCGTTGACCGAAATGCAGGTGGCCTTCGGGTACGGCGGGTAGCCGGGCGGCTGGTAATTCAGCGGCGCGGGGATCGTGCCCTGCTCGTTGAGCATGAACTCGTGGCAGAGGCGGTCGAGTTCGGCGGTCGTGATGCCCGCGACGACGTGCGGCGTGATGAAGTCGAGCACTTCGCTCGCGAGACGGCAGGCGACGCGCATCTCGGCGATATCGTGTTCGTTTTTGAGCGTAATAGCCATCGAGGTATGCCTGGAATGCGGTGAATTGACGGATTATCGCACCTTCTGGCAGGCGTCGCAGCCCCTGCCGGCGGTGCGGATGCGGGTTTTCGCGGATTGTCCGGCCGGCTGCCGCGCGGCAAGCGAAAGTGGTGCGCGACTTGAGAGCGGACAAATCGGCGTGCTATACTCTTTGGCTAAGTCGATATCTAATTGCCGAGCTTGCCCCATGTTGGGGCGGCGTGGCGGATAGAAGGCTTACGGCACGGGCGTTTGCACGTGTCGAATCGCAAGCCGGCGCAACCAGGGTGCCGGCCGCGTGGAATTCGCGCCCTTCGGGGTGGGATCGCGCGGCGGTACGGCGGCCGGCTTAAGACCCAACCCTCGTGGAGAATTTACATGGCAGTTACGATGCGCCAAATGCTGGAAGCGGGTGTCCACTTCGGTCACCAGACGCGCTTCTGGAACCCGAAGATGGCTCCGTTCATTTTCGGTCACCGCAACAAGATTCACATCATCAACCTCGAAAAGACGCTGCCGATGTTCACGGACGCACAGAAGTACGTGCGCCAGCTGGCAGCGAACCGCGGCACGATCCTGTTCGTCGGTACGAAGCGTCAATCGCGTGACACGATCGCCCAGGAAGCGCAGCGCGCAGGCATGCCGTTCGTCAATGCACGCTGGCTCGGCGGCATGATGACCAACTTCAAGACGCTGAAGGTATCGATCAAGCGCCTGAAGGACATGGAAGCGGCAGTCGAGGCAGGCGAGCTCGAAAAGATGAGCAAGAAGGAAGCGCTGCTGTTCGAACGCGAAATCGCCAAGCTGCAGAAGTCGATCGGCGGCGTGAAGGACATGGGCGGCATTCCGGACGCAATCTTCGTCGTCGACGTCGGCTACCACAAGATTGCCGTTACCGAAGCGAACAAGCTGGGCGTGCCGGTCATCGCCGTGGTCGATACGAACCACTCGCCGGAAGGTGTGGATTACGTGATCCCGGGTAACGACGACTCGAGCAAGGCAGTCGCGCTGTACGCTGAAGGCGTGGCCGACGCGATCCTCGAAGGCCGTGCGAACGCGGTCAACGAAGTGGTTCAGGCCGCACGCGGCGACGACGAGTACGTCGAGGAAAACGCGTAACTGGCCCCGAGCCGGCGCAAAAAGGGGGCTCTCAACAGGCCCCCTTTTTTTAAGCTTGTGCGCCGGACCTGATCGCGCCGAATGGGTGCGGGTCCGGAAACGAATCTCGGCCGTTCGCGTCCAAGCGGGCGGCGTTGTGAATACAGACTCAAGGAGCGAATGATGGCGGCAATTACCGCAAGCATGGTGGCAGAACTGCGCGCAAAGACCGACGCACCGATGATGGAGTGCAAGAAGGCGCTGACGGAAGCTGACGGCGATCTGGCCAAGGCTGAAGAGCTGCTGCGCGTCAAGCTCGGCAACAAGGCGAGCAAGGCGGCATCGCGCGTGACGGCAGAAGGCGTCGTCGCATCGTTCGTCGGCGGCAACGCAGGCTCGCTGGTCGAACTGAACTGCGAAACCGACTTCGTCGCGAAGAACGACGACTTCCTCGCATTCTCGAAGACGGTTGCAGAACTCGTCGCGACGCAAAACCCGGCTGACGTGGCTGCACTGTCGGCACTGCCGCTCGAAGGCTCGACGGTCGACGCAGTGCGTCTGGCGCTGGTCGGCAAGATCGGCGAAAACGTCTCGATCCGCCGTTTCGTCCGTTTCGAAACCGCAAACAAGATCGCCACGTACCTGCACGGCGCGCGTATCGGCGTGATCGTCGAGTACACGGGCGCGGAAGAGCAGGTCGGCAAGGACGTCGCGATGCACATCGCGGCAATGAAGCCGGTCGCACTGTCGTCGGCTGATGTGCCGGCGGAACTGATCGAGACGGAACGCCGCGTGGCCGAGCAGAAGGCCGCGGAATCGGGCAAGCCGGCTGAAATCGTCGCGAAGATGGTCGACGGTAGCGTCCAGAAGTACCTGAAGGAAGTGTCGCTGCTGAACCAGACGTTCGTGAAGAACGACAAGCAGACGATCGAGCAGATGCTGAAGGCAGCGAATGCCGCAGTGCAGAAGTTCGCACTGTTCGTCGTCGGCGAAGGCATCGAGAAGCGCCAGGACGACTTCGCCGCCGAAGTGGCCGCGCAAGTCGCAGCAGCAAAGCAGCAGTAAGCCGTAAGCAGTCAGGCAGTATCCGCGGCGGGCGTCCGCTCCGCTGCGGTCGGCGCCGCCGCCGGCCGGCCGGGAAACCCGGTCCGACCGTCGGCGCTTGCCCGAATCAGTATTTCGCCCCTACAGTTCGTGGTTGTCATCCTCTCGTCGCTCGGAAGCCCCTATGTCCAATGCCTATAAACGCGTCCTTCTCAAACTCTCCGGCGAAGCGCTGATGGGCGACGATGCCTTCGGCATCAATCGCGCGACGATCGAACGGATGGTGGCCGATATCGCCGAAGTCGTGCGTCTCGGTACGCAGCTTGCGGTCGTGATCGGTGGCGGTAATATTTTCCGCGGTGTCGCGGGTGGCGCGGCCGGCATGGATCGCGCGACGGCAGACTACATGGGGATGCTCGCGACGATGATGAACGCGCTGGCGCTGCAGGATGCGATGCGCCACGCCGGCATCGAGGCGCGTGTGCAGTCCGCGCTGCGGATGGACCAGGTCGTCGAGCCGTACATCCGGCCCCGCGCGATCCGTCAGCTCGAGGAAGGCCGCGTCGTGATCTTCGCGGCCGGTACGGGCAACCCGTTCTTCACGACGGACACGGCCGCCGCGCTGCGCGGTTCGGAAGTGGGCGCCGAGGTCGTATTGAAGGCGACCAAGGTCGATGGCGTATATTCTGCCGATCCGAAGAAGGATCCGTCGGCCACGCGTTACACGACGATCACTTTCGACGAGGCGATCAGCCGCAACCTGCAGGTGATGGACGCGACGGCCTTTGCGCTGTGCCGCGACCAGAAGCTGCCGATTCGCGTGTTTTCGATCAACAAGCCGGGCGCGCTCAAGCGCATCGTGCTGGGCGAGGACGAAGGTACGCTCGTCCACGTGTAAACTCCCGCGGATGCGGGCCGTCGGCCGCGGCGCACCCGATGCGCCGGGCAGGGCCCGCGTTCTTTGAAGGTTAGAAGGTTCGGAGGTTGAAATGAGTGTCGCTGATACCAAGAAGGGCGTCGAGCAAAAGATGCAGCGCTCGATCGAAGCGTTCAAGAACGATCTGGCAAAGATCCGTACGGGCCGTGCACACACCGGTCTGCTCGATCACGTGCAGGTCGACTACTACGGCTCGATGGTGCCGATCTCGCAGGTCGCCAACCTGACGCTCGTCGATGCGCGCACGATCGGCGTGCAGCCGTGGGAAAAGAACATGGTCGCGAAGGTCGAGAAGGCCATTCGCGAAGCCGACCTGGGCCTGAACCCGGCCACCTCCGGCGACCAGATCCGCGTGCCGATGCCCGCGCTGACGGAAGAGCGCCGCCGCGAGCTGACCAAGGTCGTCAAGAGCGAAGGCGAAACGGCCAAGGTCGCGATCCGCAACCTGCGCCGCGACGCGAACGAAGCGCTCAAGAAGCTCGTGAAGGACAAGGAAATCTCGGAAGACGACGAGCGCCGCGCGAGCGACGACGTGCAGAAGCTGACCGACAAGCACGTTGCCGAAATCGACAAGCTCGTGCAGAGCAAGGAAGCCGAGATCATGACGGTCTGACGACCGTCCTCGCGCGCCGCCTTCTTCCCGCAACTGTCTCAACGGCCATGACCTATACCAGCTCTACCGTTCGCGTGCCTGACGTCGGCGTCGTGCCGCGTCACATCGCGATCATCATGGACGGCAACGGCCGTTGGGCGACCGAACGCCGCTTGCCGCGCGTCGCGGGGCACACCCGCGGCGTCGATGCCGTGCGGGCGGTGGTCGAAGGCTGCGCGCGTGCCGGCGTCGAATACCTGACGCTGTTCGCGTTCAGTTCGGAGAACTGGCGCCGTCCGAACGACGAAGTGTCGTTCCTGATGCGCCTCTTCATCACCGCGCTCGAGCGCGAGGTCGGCAAGCTTCACGCAAACGGGATCCGCCTGCGTGTCGTCGGCGATCTCGACCGCTTCGAGCCGCGCATCCGTGAACTGATTCGCCGCGCCGAAACCAAGACGGCGCGCAATACCCGTCTTACGCTCACCATCGCGGCCAACTACGGCGGCCGGTGGGACATCCTGCAGGCGACGAAGAAGCTCGTCGAGCAGGCCGTGCGCGAGGGTCGCGAGGTCGAGGTGACCGAGGACGCGTTCGCACCGCACCTGGCGATGGCCTATGCGCCGGAGCCCGATCTCTTCATCCGTACCGGTGGCGAGCAGCGCGTCAGCAATTTCCTGCTGTGGCAACTCGCGTACGCCGAATTCTATTTCACCGACAAATACTGGCCGGATTTCGACGGCGCGGCACTGGCCGACGCAATGGCGTCGTATACGGAGCGCGAGCGCCGCTTCGGCCGCACGAGCGCACAGCTCGAACCGCAATCGCAGAACGCCGACTCCCTTTCATGCTGAAAACCCGTGTGATCACGGCGATCGTGATGCTGGCGGTACTGCTGCCGGTGACGCTGTTCGCGCCGCTCACCGCGTTCGGCGCGCTGATCGGCGTCGTGCTCGTGTTTGCCGCGTGGGAATGGGCGCGCCTGCTCAAGCTCGGCGGCGCCGGCCCGGTCATCTATGCCGTCGTCGCGGCGCTGGCGCTCGCGGCAACGGCGCCGCTCGGCGTCGATGCGGCTTCGTCCCGTCCCCTTTTCATGGCAGCCGGCGTGTTCTGGCTGCTGGTCGGCCCGTTCACGCTGCGGCGCAAACCGGCGCTCGCGGGCGGCGTATGGCGACCGTTCCTGCTCGCGGCGGGCCTCGTGGTCTTTGCGGCCTGCTGGCATGCGCTCGTCGCGGCGCGGGCGCAGGGCGTACCGTTCGTGCTGTCGCTGCTTCTGGTCGTCTGGCTCGCCGATATCGGTGCATACTTCGCGGGCAAGGCTTTTGGAAAGCGTAAACTGGCCATCACGATCAGCCCCGGCAAGAGCTGGGAAGGCGCGATCGGTGGCTGGCTCGCCGTGATGGTCGTCGCCGGTGTTGCGATGGCCGCGCATGCGTTCGAGCCGACCCTGTTTTCCGCGTTCGCCGTGCGCTACGGGATGCCCGGCGCGTGGGCCGCACTGACGCTGCTGGTCGCGTATAGCGTGATCGGCGACCTGTTCGAGTCGCTGCTGAAGCGGCAGGCGGGCGTGAAGGATTCGAGCGGACTGCTGCCTGGCCATGGCGGCGTGCTCGACCGTGTCGACGCGCTGCTGCCGGTGCTGCCGCTCGCGATGCTGCTGCTTGGTTAAACCATTACTTCTGTTATGCAAAAACGTCTGACATTGCTCGGTTCCACGGGCTCGATCGGAGACAGCACGCTCGACGTGGTCGCGCGCCATCCCGAGCGCTTCTCGGTCTACGCGCTGACCGCACACCGCAACGGCGACAAGCTGGTCGAGCAATGCCTGCGCTTCGCGCCCGAAGTGGCGGTGGTCGGCGATGCCGCGACGGCCGCGCACGTCGATGCGAAACTGCGCGCGGCGGGCAGCAAGACGACCGTGCTGCACGGGCCGCAGGCGCTCGTCGACGTGTCGAAGAGCGATGGCTGCGACACGGTGGTCGCGGCGATCGTCGGCGCGGCCGGCATGGCGCCGAGCCTCGCGGCCGCGCGCGCCGGCAAGCGCATCCTGCTCGCGAACAAGGAAGCGCTGGTGATGTCGGGCGCGATCTTCATGGACGCCGTGCGCGACCATGGAGCGATCCTGCTGCCGGTCGACAGCGAACACAACGCGATCTTCCAGTGCATGCCGCGCGACGCGGCCGAGCACGGCGGGATCTCGAAGATCATCCTGACCGCGTCGGGCGGCCCGTTCCGCACGCGCGAGCCGGCCACGCTCGTCGACGTGACGCCGGACGAGGCGTGCAAGCATCCGAACTGGGTGATGGGCCGCAAGATCTCGGTCGATTCCGCGACGATGATGAACAAGGGCCTCGAGGTGATCGAGGCGCACTGGATCTTCGGGCTGCCGGGCGACCGCATCGACGTGCTGATCCACCCGCAGAGCGTGATCCATTCGCTCGTGTCGTATCGCGACGGTTCGGTGCTCGCCCAGCTCGGCAACCCCGACATGCGCACGCCGATCGCGCACGCGCTTGCGTTCCCCGAGCGTGTCGATGCGGGTGTCGACCAGCTCGACCTCGCGCAGATCGCCCAGCTGTCGTTCGAGAAGCCCGATTACGCGCGCTTCCCGTGCCTCGCGCTCGCGCTGAAGGCGCTTGAGGAAGGCGGCATCGCGAGCGCTGCATTGAACGCAGCGAACGAAGTCGCGGTCGAAGCGTTTCTCGAGCGCCGCATCGGCTTCATGGCGATCGCGGCGACGGTCGACGCCGTGCTCAACACGCTGCCGAACCGTACGCCCGACGGGCTCGAGGATGTCCTGGCGGCGGATGCCGAGGCACGCCGCCTCGCCGCCGAAATCATTGCGAAAGCGCCTGCGCCACGCGTGGAGCGCACTGTCTGAATGGAGTGCTCATGAACGTGCTGGTCGAACTGATCGCGTTTGCGGTGGCGATCGGGGTGCTGGTCGTCGTGCATGAGTACGGACACTATCGCGTCGCGCGCTGGTGCGGCGTGAAGGTGCTGCGTTTCTCGATCGGCTTCGGCCAGCCCGTCGCGCGCTGGGTCAGCCGCAGGACGGGCACCGAGTGGACTCTGTCGGCGCTGCCGCTCGGCGGCTACGTGAAGATGCTCGACGAGCGCGATCCCGGCCCCGGCATCGCGCCCGAGGAGCTCGGCCAGGCGTTCAACCGGCAGTCCGTCTACAAGCGCATCGCAATCGTCGCGGCCGGGCCGATTGCCAACTTCCTGTTGGCAATCGTGCTGTTTTCCGTCGTATTTGCCACCGGTGTAACCGAGCCGACCGCGATCGTTGCACCGCCGGCCGCCGGCACGGTGGCGGCGCGCGCGGGCTTCGACGGCAACGAGAAGATCGTGTCGATCCGCAACGCGCAGGGCGGCGAGTCCGAACCGGTGCGGTCGTGGTCGGACCTGCGCTGGAAGCTGCTGGCGGCTGCGTTCGATCACCGCGAGATCGTGCTCGGCGCCCGCGACGGCAACACGACGTTCGATTTCCGTGTCGACCTCCGCAATGTTCCCGAAAGTCAGCTCGACGACGATTTCATGACCCATCTGGGCTTCGAGACCGGCGGCGGCACGCTGTCGGTCGCGTCGGTGCAGCCCGGCAGCGCGGCGGAGCAGGCGGGCCTGAAGTCCGGCGACAAGCTGGTCGCGCTCGACGGCAAGCCGATCGGCGGCGCGTCGCGCTTCATCGATTTCGTGAAACACCATGCGGGCAAGCCGCTCGACCTGCAGATCGAGCGTGACGGCGCCGCGCAGACGGTGTCGATCGTGCCGCAGATGCAGCGCGACGACGAATCGGGGCAGCAGGTCGGCCGGATCGGCGCGGCGCTGTCGATGCATGCGCCGTCCGTCGACGTGCGGTACGGGCCGATCGAGAGCCTGCAGCTCGGCGCGCACCGTACGTGGGACATCTCCGTGTATTCGCTGCGGATGTTCGGGCGCATGATCACGGGCAACGCGTCGCTGAAGAACCTGTCCGGCCCGGTGACGATCGCGGACTACGCGGGCAAGAGTGCGCGGCTCGGTCCGTCGGCGTTCCTGTCGTTCCTCGCCCTTGTCAGCATTAGCCTTGGCGTCCTGAACTTGTTGCCGATTCCCGTTTTGGACGGGGGGCATCTGTTATATTATGCGGTTGAAGCCACGACCGGGAAAGCCGTCTCGGAGCGCTGGCAGCTGATTCTGCAAAGAGCCGGGTTGATCTGCATCGTCGCATTGTCGGCGATCGCGCTGTTCAACGATCTGGCTCGGTTAATCCATTTCTGAAGCGTCAGGCGGCGGCCGCTCGGCAGCCGCCTGATTTGATGCAGCTAAATATTGGGGATGCATGTTGTTCAAACCTCATCGCTTTGTACCTAAGACAGTTGCAGCGGCCGCGCTCGCCGCGCACGGCCTCGCGGCGCATGCAGCGGCACCGTTCGTGGTGCAAGACATCAAGATCGAGGGGCTGCAGCGCGTCGAAGCGGGTTCGGTGTTCGCCTATCTGCCGATCAAGCAGGGCGATACCTTCACGGACGACAAGGCATCCGAAGCAATCCGCGCGCTGTACGCGACGGGCTTCTTCAACGACGTACGCATCGCCACCCAGGGCAACGTCGTGATCGTGCAGGTGCAGGAGCGTCCGGCCATCGCGTCGATCGACTTCACCGGCACGAAGGAATTCGACAAGGACAACCTGACGAAGGCACTGCGCGCAGTCGGCCTCGCCGACGGTCGCTACTACGACAAGGCGCTCGTCGACAAGGCGGAGCAGGAGCTCAAGCGCCAGTACCTCACGCGCGGCTTCTACGCGGCCGAGGTCAAGACGACGGTCACGCCGGTCGACGCGAACCGCGTGTCGATCCTGTTCGCGGTGGCCGAAGGTCCGAGCGCGAAGATCCGCCAGATCAACTTCATCGGCAACAAGGCGTTCAAGACGAGCACGCTGCGTGACGAGATGCAGCTGTCGACGCCGAACTGGTTCTCCTGGTACACGAAGAACGACCTGTACTCGAAGGAAAAGCTCACGGGCGACCTCGAGGCGGTGCGTTCGTATTACCTGAACCGCGGCTATCTCGAGTTCAACATCGATTCGACCCAGGTGTCGATCTCGCCCGACAAGAAGGACATGTACCTGACGGTCACGCTGCACGAAGGCGAGCCGTACACGGTGTCGGGCATCAAGCTGTCGGGCAACCTGCTCGATCGCGAAGCCGAACTCAACAAGCTGATCAAGATCAAGCCGGGCGATCGCTTCTCGGCCGAAAAGCTGCAACAGACCACCAAGTCGATCGTCGACAAGCTCGGTGAATACGGCTACGCATTCGCGACCGTCAACGCGCAGCCGGACATCGACCAGGCGAACCACAAGGTGAACCTGAACCTCGTCGTCGATCCGAGCCGCCGCGTGTACGTGCGCCGCATCAACGTCGTCGGCAACACGCGTACGCGCGACGAAGTGGTGCGTCGCGAAATGCGCCAGCTCGAAAGCTCGTGGTTCGATTCGAACCGCCTCGCGCTGTCGAAGGATCGCGTGAACCGTCTCGGCTACTTCACCAACGTCGACGTGACGACGGTGCCGGTCGAAGGCACGAACGACCAGGTCGACGTGAACGTGAAGGTCGACGAAAAGCCGACCGGCGCGATTACGCTCGGTGCGGGCTTCTCGTCGACGGACAAGGTCGTGCTGTCGGCCGGCGTGTCGCAGGACAACGTGTTCGGTTCGGGTACCAGCCTGTCGGTGAACGTCAACACCGCGAAGAGCTACCGTACGCTGACCGTCACGCAGGTCGACCCGTACTTCACGGTCGACGGCATCAAGCGGATCACGGACGTCTACTACCGCACGTACCAGCCGCTCTACTATTCGACGAGCTCGAGCTTCCGGATCATCAGCGCGGGCGGCAACCTGAAGTTCGGCATCCCGTTCTCGGAAGTCGACACCGTCTACTTCGGCGCGGGCTTCGAGCAGAACCGTCTCGACGTCGATTCGAACACGCCGCAGAGCTACCAGGACTACGTGAACCAGTTCGGCCGCGTGTCGAACACGGTGCCGCTGACGATCGCGTGGTCGCGCGACGCGCGTGACAGCGCGCTGATTCCGAGCCGCGGCTACTTCACGCAGGCGAACATGGAGTACGGTGTGCCGGTCGGCAAGATCCAGTACTACAAGGCCGACCTGCAGGCCCAGTACTACTATTCGTTCTCGCGCGGCTTCATCCTGGGCATGAACCTGCAGGGCGGTTACGGTAACGGTATCGGCAACCCGTACCCGATCTTCAAGAACTACTACGCGGGCGGTATCGGCTCCGTGCGGGGCTACGAGCCGAGCTCGCTGGGCCCGCGCGACACGAAGACGAACGACCCGATCGGCGGTTCGAAGATGGTCGTCGGCAACATCGAACTGACATTCCCGCTGCCGGGCACGGGCTACGACCGCACGCTGCGCGTGTTCACGTTCCTCGACGGCGGTAACGTGTGGGGCAACGCGCCGGGCGGCACGAGTACGGGCGCCAACGGCCTGCGTTACGGCTACGGTGTGGGTCTCGCGTGGATCTCGCCGATCGGCCCGCTGAAGCTGAGCCTCGGTTTCCCGCTGCAGAAGCACGAAGGCGACCAGTACCAGAAATTCCAGTTCCAGATCGGGACGGCGTTCTGACCGAACGCATGACAACAGCAACGAGAGGGTAATTTTGCTAACCGGTAAGTTTTCGAAACGAGTGATGTGCGCGCTGACCGTTGCGCTGGCCTTGGGCGCGGCAACGGCGCACGCACAGGACGTCGCCCGCATCGCGGCGGTCAATTCGGATCGGATCCTGCGCGAGTCGGTGCCCGCGAAGGCGGCGCAGACGAAGCTCGAAGCCGAGTTCGCGAAGCGTGACAAGGATCTGCAGGATCTCGGGGCGCGCCTGAAGTCGATGTCCGATTCGCTGGACAAGAACGGCGCGTCGCTGTCGGCGGCCGACCGCGCGCAGAAGCAGCGCGATCTCGCCCAGCTCGATACCGACTTCCAGCGCAAGCAGCGCGAGTTCCGCGAAGACCTGAACCAGCGCCGCAACGAGGAGCTGGCGGCCGTGCTCGAGCGGGCGAACAAGGTCATCAAGCAGATCGCCGAGCAGCAGAATTACGACCTGATCGTGCAGGAAGCCGTGTACGTCAGCCCGCGCATCGACATCACCGACAAGGTGCTCAAGGCGCTCGCGTCCGGCTCGACGAACTGAACGGAGCAGACGACGAATGGCATTGACGCTTGAGGAACTCGTAAAGCGGTTCGGCGGCGAGATCGCCGGCGACGCACAGTGCAAGGTGGGCGGGCTCGCACCGCTCGACCAGGCAGGCCCGCAGCAACTCGCGTTCCTCGCGAATCCGAAGTACCTGTCGCAGGTCGAGTCGACCCGCGCCGGCGCGGTGCTGATCGCGCCGGAGGATCTGGAAAAGCTGGGTGCGGCCGCGAGCGGCCGGACGGCCGGTCCCCGCAATTTCATCGTCACGCCGAATCCATACGCGTACTTCGCGCGCGTCGCGCAGATGTTCATCGATCTGGCCACGCCGCAGCGTGCCGCCGGTGTGCATCCGAGCGCGACGATCGATCCGGCCGCGCAGGTTGCCGCGAGCGCGGTGATCGGCCCGCACGTGACGGTCGAGGCCGGCGCGGTGATCGAAGACGGCGTGCAGCTCGATGCGAACGTATTCGTCGGCCGCGGCACGACGATCGGTGCGGGCTCGCATCTGTATCCGAACGCGTCGGTGTATCACGGCTGCAAGGTCGGCCCGCGCGCGATCATCCACGCGGGTGCCGTGATCGGCTCCGACGGCTTCGGCTTCGCGCCGGATTTCATCGGCGACGGCGACGCGCGCACCGGCAGCTGGGTCAAGATCCCGCAGGTCGGCGGCGTCACGATCGGCCCCGACGTCGAGATCGGCGCGAACACGACGATCGACCGTGGCGCGATGGCGGATACCGTCATCGAGGAATGCGTGAAGATCGACAACCAGGTGCAGATCGGCCACAACTGCCGGATCGGCGCCTACACGGTGATCGCCGGCAGTGCCGGGATCGCGGGCAGCACGACGATCGGCCGCCACTGCATGATCGGCGGCGCGGCCGGGATCGCCGGCCACGTGACGCTCGGCGACTATGTCATCATCACGGCGAAATCGGGCGTATCGAAGTCGCTGCCGAAAGCCGGCATCTATACCAGCGCGTTCCCGGCCGTCGACCACGGCGAATGGAACAAGAGCGCCGCGCTCGTGCGCAACCTCGACAAGCTGCGCGAGCGCATCAAGGCGCTCGAAGCCGCGCTCGCCGCCCAGGGCGGCACGGACGCCTGAGCGCATCATGCGAGACCTCGAACCGGGTACGGCCAGCGCAACCGGCCCGGTTTGCCAGACTGGGCCGCACGGCGGCCCGCTTCAGCCTTTGCATCACCACCGCGCAGCCTCTGCGTGAGACGAACCATCATGAGCACTGAAAAAATCAATCTCGACATCCACAAGATCCTCACGCTGCTGCCGCATCGCTACCCGATTCTGCTCGTCGATCGCGTGCTCGAACTCGAACCGCACAAGGGAATCAAAGCGCTGAAGAACGTGTCGATCAACGAGCCGTACTTCCAGGGACATTTCCCGAAGCGGCCGGTGATGCCGGGCGTGCTGATCCTCGAAGCGCTTGCGCAGGCCGCGGCGCTGCTGACTTTCTCGGAAGAGCAGCCGAAGGATCCGGAGAACACGCTGTACTACTTCGTCGGGATCGATGGCGCGCGCTTCAAGCGTCCGGTCGAGCCGGGCGACCAACTGATTCTGAACGTGACGTTCGAACGCTACATCCGCGGCATCTGGAAGTTCAAGGCGGTGGCGGAAGTGGACGGCAAGGTGGCGGCGGAAGCCGAGCTGATGTGCACGGTCAAGACGACCGACGTGGCGCCCTGAGCGACGCGGCACGGACAGGCAACGCAACGCGACACATCACATCGAGAGGCAACGGCGCATGACCAGGATTCATCCCACCGCGATTGTCGAACCGGGCGCGCAGATCGACGAATCGGTCGAGATCGGTCCGTACGCGATCGTCGGTCCGCACGTCACGATCGGCGCGCGTACGACGATCGGCTCGCACAGCGTGATCGAAGGCCATACGACGCTCGGCGAGGACAACCGCATCGGCCATTACGCGTCGGTCGGTGGTCGTCCGCAGGACATGAAGTACAAGGACGAGCCGACGAAGCTCGTGATCGGCAACCGCAACACGATCCGCGAATTCACGACGATCCACACGGGCACCGTGCAGGACGTCGGCGTGACGACGCTCGGTGACGACAACTGGATCATGGCCTATGTGCACATCGGTCACGACTGCACCGTCGGCAACCACGTGATCCTGTCGAGCAACGCACAGATGGCCGGCCACGTCGAGATCGGCGACTGGGCGATCGTCGGCGGGATGTCGGGCGTCCACCAGTTCGTGCGCATCGGTGCGCACTCGATGCTGGGCGGCGCGTCGGCGCTCGTGCAGGACATTCCGCCGTTCGTGATCGCGGCGGGCAACAAGGCCGAGCCGCACGGGATCAACGTCGAAGGGCTGCGCCGGCGCGGTTTCTCGCCCGACGCGATCTCCGCGCTGCGCAGCGCGTACCGCCTGCTGTACAAGAACGGCCTGTCGTTCGAGGAAGCGAAAGTGCAGTTGCGCGAGCTGGCTGCGGCGGGCGGCGAGGGTGACGCACCTGTAACGACGCTCGTCGAGTTCATCGACGCGTCGCAACGCGGCATCATCCGCTAAGCGATGCCGCTTCCGACCTCTCAGCTCCGGCTCGCGATGGTGGCCGGCGAACCGTCGGGCGACCTGCTCGGCGCGTCGCTGCTCGGCGGGCTGCGCGAGCGGCTGCCCGAATCGGCCCAGTACTACGGGATCGGCGGGCAGCGGATGATCGCGCACGGCTTCGACTCGCACTGGCAGATGGACAAGCTGACCGTGCGCGGCTATGTCGAGGCGCTGGGCCAGATTCCCGAGATCCTGCGGATTCGCGGCGAGCTGAAGCGCCAGTTGCTCGCCGAGCGTCCGGACGCGTTCATCGGCGTCGACGCGCCCGACTTCAACTTCAACGTCGAACAGGCCGCGCGCGACGCGGGCATCCCGTCGATTCATTTCGTGTGCCCGTCGATCTGGGCATGGCGCGGCGGCCGGATCAAGAAGATCGCGAAGTCCGTCGACCACATGCTGTGCCTGTTCCCGTTCGAACCGGCGATTCTCGACAAGGCAGGCGTTGCCTCGACCTACGTCGGCCATCCGCTCGCCGACGAGATTCCGCTCGAACCCGACACGCACGGTGCGCGCATCGCGCTCGGACTGCCGGCCGACGACCCGGTGATTGCCGTGTTGCCGGGCAGCCGGCGCTCGGAAATCGCGCTGATCGGCCCGACGTTCTTCGCGGCGATGGCGCTCATGCAGCAGCGCGAGCCCGGCGTGCGGTTCGTGATGCCGGCGGCGACGCCCGCGCTGCGCGCACTGCTGCAGCCGCTCGTCGATGCGCATCCGCAGCTCGCGCTGACGATCACCGACGGCCGCTCGCAGGTTGCGATGACCGCTGCCGACGCGATCCTCGTGAAGAGCGGCACGGTCACGCTGGAAGCCGCGCTGCTGAAGAAGCCGATGGTGATCTCGTACAAGGTGCCCTGGCTGACCGGGCAGATCATGCGCCGGCAGGGTTACCTGCCGTACGTCGGTTTGCCGAATATCCTGGCGGGGCGTTTCGTCGTGCCCGAGCTGCTGCAGCATTTCGCGACGCCCGAGGCGCTCGCCGATGCGACGCTCACGCAGCTGCGCGACGATGCGAACCGCCGCACGCTGACCGAAATATTTACCGAAATGCATCTTTCGCTGCGGCAGAACACGGCCGCGAAGGCGGCCGAAGCGGTCGTGCGCGTGCTCGAACAACGCAAGGGGCGCGCATGACCGCAGTACGTGCACCACGCCGTCGCGCGTCGAGCGACGAGCAGGGCGGTTTCGATTTCAGCCGTCCCGACGAGATCGTCTGCGGCGTCGACGAAGCGGGCCGCGGCCCGCTCGCGGGGCCGGTGGTGGCCGCCGCGGTGATTCTCGATCCGGCGCAGCCGATCGACGGGCTCGACGATTCGAAGGCGCTGTCCGCGAAGAAGCGCGATGCGTTGTACGAGCTGATCGTCGCGCGCTCGCTGTCGTATTGCGTCGCATCGGCGAGCGTCGACGAGATCGACACGCTGAACATCCTGCACGCGACGATGCTCGCGATGAAGCGGGCGGTCGAAGGGCTGTCGGTCCTGCCGACGCTCGCGCAGATCGACGGCAACCGCTGCCCGACACTGACCGTGCGCGCCGAGGCGATCGTCAGCGGCGACGCGCTCGTGCCGAGCATCTCGGCCGCGTCGATTCTCGCGAAGGTCACCCGTGACCGCATGCTCGTCGACCTGCACGAACGCTTCCCCGCGTACGGCTTCAACGTACATGCGGGCTACGGCACCGCGAAACACCTTGCCGCACTGCGCGAGCACGGCCCGTGCGAAGCCCATCGGCGCTCGTTCGCGCCGGTTCGTGCGGCACTCGACCTGATTCGATGAAAAGCATTACATCCCGCGACAACCCGCTGTACAAGCGCCTGAAGGCGCTCGCGGGTTCGACGTCCCATCAGCGCCGCGGCGGCCAGGCGCTGCTCGAAGGATTCCATCTCGCGAGCGCGTACCTCGACACGGGCGCGACGCCCGAGCTGTGCGTCACGACCGAAGGTGCACTCGGCCACGACGAGGCCCAGGCGATCGTCGCGCGCATCGATGCGCAACGGATCGTCACGCTGCCCGACGCGCTGTTCGGGCAGTTGTCGAACGTCGTCAACGGTGTCGGCTTCCTGCTGCTCGTCGACCGGCCGGCGCAGCCGCTGCCGGCGCGTGTGACGCAGTCGTCGGTCGTGCTCGACGGTGTGCAGGACGCCGGCAACGTCGGTTCGATCCTGCGCAGCGCGGCGGCCGCAGGCGTGCGCCACGTGTTCTGTGCGCCGGGGACCGCGTATGCATGGTCGTCGAAGGTGCTGCGCTCGGGCATGGGCGCGCATTTCCTGCTGTCGATCCACGAGGACGTCGAAGCCGGCGCGCTCGCCGAGCGCCTCGATGTGCCGGTCGCGCTGACCGACTCGCACGGCGCGCAGGCGGTCTATGACTGCGACCTGTCGGGGCCGGTTGCGTGGGTGTTCGGCAACGAGGGTGCCGGTGTGTCGGCGTTCTGGCGCGATGCCGCCACGCATCGCGTGACGATCCCGCAGCCGGGCGGGATGGAGTCGCTGAACGTCGCGGCCGCGGCTGCGGTCTGCCTGTTCGAGCAGGTGCGTCAGCAGCGGCGTGCGTGACGCCACGCGCGTGCTGTCTCCGCACCATGAAAAAGGCCGCGTTCGACGCGGCCTTTTTGTTTCCGGCGGCGGCCGGGCGGCCGCCAGCGCCCAGTCTTAGTACGACTGCCGGTCGAGGCGGATTTCCTGCAGGATCGTCGTCGCGATTTCCTCGATCGACTTGTGCGTCGACGACAGCCACTTGATCCCCTCGCGGCGCATCATCGCTTCGGCTTCGTTGATCTCGTAGCGACAGTTCTCGGGCGCCGCGTATTTGCTGCCCGGCCGGCGCTCGTTGCGGATCTCCGACAGGCGCTGCGGATCGATCGACAGCCCGAACAGCTTGTCGCTGTACGGCGACAACGCCGACGGCAGCTTGCCGCGCTCGAAATCTTCCGGAATCAGCGGATAGTTTGCGGCCTTCACGCCGTACTGCATCGCGAGATACAGGCTCGTTGGCGTCTTGCCGCTGCGCGACACGCCGACGAGGATCACGTCGGCTTCCGACAGGTTGCGGTTCGACTGGCCGTCGTCGTGCGCGAGCGAGAAGTTGATCGCTTCGATCCGGGTCTTGTATTCCTCGGTGTCCGCGTTCTGGTGGCCGCGGCCCATCGCGTGGCTCGACTTGAGCTCCAGTTCCTGCTCGAGCGGTTCGACGAAGCGCTGGAACATGTCGAGCACGAGTGCGTTCGAGCGCTTGACGATGTCGTTCGACTCGCTGTCGACGAGCGTCGTGAACACGATCGCGCGGCGGCCGTCGTGCACGGCGGCCTCGTTGATCTTCTCGACGGTCGCATAGGCCTTGTCGAGCGAGTCGACGAACGGCACGCGCACGAGACGGAATTTCTGGTCGAACTGGGAGAGGATCGAATGCGCGAAGGTTTCGGCAGTGATCCCGGTGCCGTCGGAGACGATGAATACGGTAGGCAGCATGAATCTGGGCGTCGAACGTGAAGGGCGGTTGCGCGGGCGGCTGGAGGTTCGCCTCCAGACGCAGTGACAAGGTCGCGCCACATCCGGCAGCCGGCACGGTAGAATAGCGGCAACCTGTTGGATAAGCAATTGCGGGGGCAGGGCGCGAACGGCGCCCCAGGCTTCGCCGCTCGATTCCAAAATTCCCGGCAAGTTTGGCGATTTGTCTGCAAATATCGCCCTTCTGCCGGGATTTTTGCAAATCGGGTCGGAAGATTATCCGCCGCTGCGATTGTTTCTCCAACAGGTTGCGCAAGACGCGCCGCGCCTTTTTGCAAGCGCCCGCGTCCAAGCCCACTTGCGCAATCGAGCATTTTTTTCACACTTAGGGGCTTGTATGACTAACGCAGCAAACGTCGCAAAGGACCAGGCGTATGTAATTCCGTTCGAGCAGTTGCGGATGACCGATGTGGAGATCGTCGGCGGCAAGAATGCGTCGCTTGGCGAAATGATCAGCCAGCTTTCCGAAGCAGGCGTTCGCGTACCCACCGGTTTCGCCACGACCGCGCTCGCGTTCCGCGATTTCCTCAAGCACAACGACCTTACCGACCGCATCGCCAAGCGTCTCGAGTCGCTCGACATCGACGACGTGAAGGCGCTCGCCGAAGCCGGTGCCGAAATCCGCAAGTGGATCGTCGATGCGCCGATGCAGGCACGTCTCGCGCAGGAAATCCGTGAGCAGTTCGAAATCCTGAAGAACAGCTCGCCGGGCGAGCTGTCGTTCGCCGTGCGTTCGTCCGCCACCGCGGAAGATCTGCCCGACGCATCGTTCGCCGGCCAGCAGGAGTCGTACCTGAACGTCGTCGGCATCGAAGACGTGCTCGACCGCATGAAGCACGTGTTCGCGTCGCTGTACAACGACCGCGCGATCTCGTATCGCGTGCACAAGGGCTTCACGCACGCGGAAGTCGCGCTGTCGGCCGGCGTTCAGCGCATGGTCCGCTCGGACGTCGGCGCGGCCGGCGTGATGTTCACGATCGATACCGAATCGGGCTTCAAGGACGCCGTGTTCATCACGTCGAGCTACGGCCTGGGCGAAACCGTCGTGCAGGGCGCCGTGAACCCGGACGAGTTCTACGTGTTCAAGACGACGCTCGCACAGGACAAGTACCCGATCATCCGCCGCTCGATCGGCTCGAAGCTGATCAAGATGGAATTCACGCAGCCGGGCGAGCCGGGCCGCGTGAAGACGGTCGACGTGCCGCACGAACAGCGCAACCGCTACTCGATCACCGACGAAGACGTGATCGAGCTGGCGAAGTACGCGGTCATCATCGAGAAGCACTACCAGCGTCCGATGGACATCGAGTGGGGCAAGGACGGCCGCGACGGCAAGATCTTCATCCTGCAGGCACGCCCGGAAACCGTGAAGAGCCAGGCGACCGGCAAGGCCGAGCAGCGCTTCAAGCTGAAGGGCCAGTCGCAGGTGCTCGCGACGGGTCGTGCGATCGGCCAGAAGATCGGCGCGGGCCCCGTGCGCGTGATCCAGGATCCGTCGGAAATGGAACGCGTGCAGCCGGGCGACGTGCTGGTGGCCGACATGACCGACCCGAACTGGGAGCCGGTGATGAAGCGTGCAGCCGCGATCGTCACGAACCGTGGCGGCCGCACCTGCCACGCGGCAATCATCGCGCGTGAGCTCGGCGTGCCGGCAGTCGTCGGCTGCGGCGATGCAACCGACATCCTGAAGGACGGCGCGCTCGTCACCGTGTCGTGCGCGGAAGGCGACGAAGGCAAGATCTACGACGGCCTGCTCGAGACGGAAGTCACGGAAGTGCAGCGCGGCGAACTGCCGGAAATCCCGGTCAAGATCATGATGAACGTCGGCAACCCGCAGCTCGCGTTCGACTTCTCGCAACTGCCGAACGGCGGCGTGGGTCTCGCGCGTCTCGAGTTCATCATCAACAACAACATCGGCGTTCACCCGAAGGCGATCCTCGAGTACCCGAACATCGACCAGGACCTGAAGAAGGCCGTCGAGAGCGTCGCGCGCGGTCACGCATCGCCGCGTCAGTTCTACGTCGACAAGCTGACGGAAGGTGTCGCGACGATCGCGGCGGCGTTCTATCCGAAGCCCGTGATCGTGCGCCTGTCCGACTTCAAGTCGAACGAGTACAAGAAGCTGATCGGCGGTTCGCGTTACGAGCCGGACGAGGAAAACCCGATGCTGGGCTTCCGCGGCGCGTCGCGTTACATCGCTGAAGACTTCGCGCAGGCGTTCGAGATGGAGTGCCGCGCACTGAAGCGCGTGCGCGACGAGATGGGCCTGACCAACGTCGAGATCATGGTGCCGTTCGTGCGTACCGTGAAGCAGGCGGAGCGCGTCGTCGGCCTGCTCGAGAAGTTCGGCCTGAAGCGCGGCGAAAACGGCCTGCGCCTCGTGATGATGTGTGAAGTCCCGACCAACGCGATTCTCGCCGAAGACTTCCTGCAGTTCTTCGACGGTTTCTCGATCGGCTCGAACGACCTTACGCAGCTCACGCTCGGCCTCGACCGCGACTCGGGCATGGAACTGCTGGCTGTCGACTTCGACGAACGCGACCCGGCCGTCAAGTTCCTGCTGAAGCGCGCGATCGATACCTGCCGCAAGATGGGCAAGTACGTCGGTATCTGCGGCCAGGGCCCGTCCGATCACCCGGACTTCGCGCAATGGCTGACGGACGAAGGCATCGTGTCGATCTCGCTGAACCCCGACACGATCATCGAAACGTGGCAGGCGCTCGCCAACCGGAAGTAACGGTCGGTAACGCACTTTGACGGAAGCGCGGTGGCACCGTGCTTCCGTTGAAGGCAAAATGCAAGGTTCATGCTATAAACACCCCGGTAAGCACCGGGGTGTTTTTGTTTGTGGGTACTCGTCGGGCCGCCTCAAGCGTGCCTGCCACCTCGTCGGGGCAGCGAGCATATCGTTCCAGAGTCGCGCTTCAACGCGTATTCTGGTTGCTTGCAACGCTAGTGAGCGCGGGGGATGTTTTTCTGGAGACCACAATGATGTCGGGGCATCTGTTCTGGTGGGTCGCGGTGGGCGTGCTGGTCGTGGCCGAGTTGCTGACGGGCACGTTCTACCTGTTGATGATCGCGCTCGGCTTTCTCGCCGGCGGGCTGCTGCAACTGGCCGGCTTCGCGCCGCATGTGCAGTTCGGTGCGGCGGCGGCGGTCGCGATCGTCGCGATGGTCGTGTTGCGGCGGTCGGGGCTCGGCCGCAAGCAGAAGCGCGACACATCGACGAATCCCGACGTCAATCTCGATATCGGCGCGACCGTCACGGTCGACGCGTGGCGTGACGGCCGCGCGCGCGTGCAGTATCGCGGCGCCGACTGGGACGTCGAGCTCGAGAACGGCGAGCGCGACGATGTGCACGTGTATCAGGTGAGTGCCGTGCGCGGCAATTGTCTCGTGGTCGTGGCGAAACCCGCGGGCTGATCGTCCGCGGATACAACAAGGAGGGAATACTTCATGGATTCGCTGATCATCTGGGTTGTCCTGCTCGTCATCGCGATCGTGATCGTGTCGAAGACGGTGAAGATCGTGCCGCAGCAGCATGCATGGGTGCTTGAACGCTTCGGGCGCTATCACGCGACGCTGTCGCCTGGCCTGAACATCGTGCTGCCGTTCGTCGATCGCATCGCATACCGGCACATGCTGAAGGAAATCCCGCTCGACGTACCGAGCCAGGTCTGTATCACGCGCGACAACACGCAGCTGCAGGTCGATGGCGTGCTGTATTTCCAGGTGACCGATCCGATGAAGGCGTCGTACGGGTCGAGCAACTTCGTGCTCGCGATCACGCAGCTCGCGCAAACGACGTTGCGCTCGGTGGTCGGCAAGCTCGAACTCGACAAGACGTTCGAGGAGCGCGACTTCATCAACCACAACATCGTGTCGGCGCTCGATCAGGCGGCGGCGAACTGGGGGGTGAAGGTCCTGCGCTACGAGATCAAGGACCTGACGCCGCCGAAGGAAATCCTGCACGCGATGCAGGCGCAGATCACCGCGGAGCGTGAAAAGCGCGCGCTGATCGCCGCCTCGGAAGGCCGCAAGCAGGAGCAGATCAACCTCGCGTCGGGCGCGCGCGAAGCGGCGATCCAGAAATCCGAAGGCGAGCGGCAAGCCGCGATCAACCAGGCGCAGGGCGAAGCCGCCGCGATTCTGGCGGTGGCTGAAGCGAACGCGCAAGCGATCCAGAAGATCGCGAACGCAATGCAATCGCAGGGCGGGATGGACGCGGTGAACCTGAAGGTTGCCGAGCAGTATGTCAGCGCATTCTCGAATCTCGCGAAGCAGGGCAACACACTGATCGTGCCGGCGAACCTGTCGGATCTCGGCACCGCGATCTCGTCGGCACTGACGATCGTCAAGAGCGCGGGGGCGGCTTCGGGCGGGAAGGCCTGAACCGGACCTGCGCGGTGCGCAGGCAGCCGCCGCGTGCGATCGGCGTGCGGCGAATCGTCGCGCAGCCGGGGCGCGGGTGATACCCGCGTGGCGGCGTCATCGGTACCTTTCTTCAGTCGAAACGGGCGGATTGGTGCGCAGCGTGCCGATCCGGCCACTGCCGGGCAGCCGGCATGCAAGATTCACATCGCCCAAGCAACACGGCCCGCTTCGAGCGGGCCGTGTCGTTTGTGATGCGTGTCGCGCAGGTCAGGTGCCGGCGCGCATGATGCGTGCCTTTTCGCGTTCCCAGTCGCGCTTCTTCTCGGTTTCGCGCTTGTCGTGCAGCTTCTTGCCCTTCGCGAGCGCGATGTCGCACTTCACGCGACCGCCCTTGTAGTGGAAGTTCAGCGGCACGAGCGTGTAGCCACGCTGCTCGACCTTGCCGATCAGTTTCTTGATTTCGTCGCGGTGCAGCAGCAGCTTGCGCGTGCGAACCGGGTCGGGCGTGATGTGGGTCGAAGCTTCGGGCAGCGGGCTGATATGGGTGCCGATCAGGAAGATCTCGGCGTGCTTGATCACGACGTAACCTTCCCGGATCTGGCCGCGCCCGGCGCGCAGCGCCTTGACTTCCCAGCCCTCGAGCACGAGCCCCGCCTCGTAGCGTTCCTCGATGTGATAATCGAAGTGCGCTTTCCTGTTGTCGATGATGCTCATGAAAGGATCGGGCCAACTCGTTTAAAATCACGATTTTAGCAAAGCGGGGCGGGAATCGCCCGGCTTGCGTTCTCACCTTAAGCGATGCCGCGCGATTTATGGCAGATGTCCAGAAAACCGTATTGATCCGTCATTCGGCGGAACAGATGTTCGACCTCGTTACCGACGTGGCCGACTACCCCAATTTCCTGCCCTGGTGCGGCGGCGTCGAGATTCGCCGTCAGGACGAGAGCGGGATGGAAGCGCGCATCGACATCAACTTCAAAGGCATCAAGCAGCATTTCGCGACGCGCAACACGCAGCAGCGCCCGACGCGGATCGACATGGAGTTCACGGACGGCCCGTTCAAGAAGTTCACGGGCACGTGGCGCTTCACGGCACTACGTGCCGATGCCTGCAAGATCGAATTCGCGCTGCACTACGAGTTCTCGAGCATCCTGCTCGAGAAGATCATCGGGCCCGTGTTCAGCCACATCGCGAACACGTTCGTCGATTCGTTCGTGAAGCGCGCCGACCAGCGCTACGGGAAGGGGTGACGCGATGTTGTCGATCGAAGTCTGCTACGCGCTGCCGGATCGTCAGACGCTGATTCCGCTGTCGCTGCCCGAAGGGGCGACCGTTCGTTCGGCGATCGATGCGAGCGGCGTACTCGCGCTGCACCCGGAAATCGATCTCGCGAACGCGAAGACGGGCGTGTATGGCAAGCTTGCGCCGCTCGACGCACCGCTCGCCGACCACGACCGTGTCGAGATCTACCGCCCGTTGATCGTCGATCCGAAGCTCGCGCGCCAGCGGCGCGTCGACAAGTCGCGCCGCGACGGCTCCATCGAGGGCCGCAAGTGGATGCACAAGGACGCGCGCTGACGCGGGCCGATCAGCTTCTTTCACCCCGATTCGTCTGATCAAACGCCGTGGCGCTCAGTGGGCCGCGGCGTTCGCGTTTACCGGCGCGCTTCCCGACGGATCGCCGCCGGCGGGCGTGTCGCCGTGTTGCCGTACCGATCCGTAGACGCCCGCGAGCAGCAGCACCAGCGCGGCGATCTCGAGCGCATGCGGCATCCGCTGGTCGTACACGAATGCGTAAAGCATCGCGAATACGGTTTCGAACACGATCAGCTGGCCCGACAGCGTGAGCGGCAGCCGCTTCGACGCGGCATTCCACAGCCCGTTGCCGAGCCACGATGCGCCGATCGCGAGCACGAGGTTCAGCAGCCAGAACAGCTGCCAGCGCGACGCCGGGACCGCTGCCTGCACGGTGCCGGCCGGCAGCGCGAGGATCGCGATCCAGACGAGCCCGCCGATCAGGCCCGTCACGACACCCCACAGCACCGACCACTCGTTGCCGCCGAAATGATGATGGCGCTGCAGATAGCGCGCGTTCGCGACCGCATACCAGGTCCAGCTCGCGAGTGCGCCCGCCGCACAGGCGATGCCGGCGAGCTTCTGGCCGAGCGTCGTCGCATGCGCGGCTTCGGACGTGAACAGGTCGACGTTGATGCAGACGATGCCCGCGATCACCAGCGCGAGCGGGGCCGCGAGCCGCCGCAGCGGCACGGCGCCGTGGTCGCCGAGGCCTGCGAGCGTGACCGTGACGGGCAGCACGCCGACGATCAGCGAACTGGGCGCGATGCCGATCAGGTGCACGGCGCCGGACAGCAGCATGTAGTACGCGACGTTGCCGACGACGGCGAGCCTGACCAGCGCGACGAGATCCTCGCGGGTCAGCCGCGCGAGCAGCGAGCGGGCGGCCGGCAGTGCGGCTGCCAACGACACGAGGCCGTACATCGCGTAGCGGCCGGCGCTCAGTAGTAGCGGCGAGAAGTCGGTCAGCAGCCGCGGAACGAGAAACACCATGCCCCACAGGGCACCTGCCAGAACACCATAGACCACACCGCGCTGCATCGACCGCTCCGAACACATGACTGACGAGCCCGCATCTTAGCGATGCGGTCGCGGCGTCGTCTTGTTCATTCCTGCACTCGACGCAGGGCGGGGCGCAGGCGTGCTGCGCCCGGGCGCGATCAAGGCAGCCGGCGGATCATTCGTCAGCCGAATCGGGCGCTGCTCCCGCGTTGTTGCCCGACGCCCGCGCGGGCCGACGCACGGTGCGCAGCGTGCCGCTGTTGCCGCCACCGCAGTAGAAGCGGTCGTGGCCGTCGGATTCGAGCCCCGATACGCCGACGCCGGCCGGCATGTCGATCTGCTCGAGCACCTGGCCCGTACGCGGATCGATGTGCCGCAAGTCGGCCTGGTCGGCTTCCCAGGTACCGTGCCACAGCTCGCCGTCGACCCACGTCACGCCGGTGACGAAGCGGTTCGATTCGATCGTGCGCAGCACGGCGCCCGATTGCGGATCGACCTGATGAATCTTGCGTTCGCGGTACTGGCCGACCCACAGCGCGCCTTCGGCCCACGCCAGTCCCGAATCGCCGCCGTTGCCGGGGGCGGGGATCGTCGCGAGCACGCGGCCCGATTCGGGATCGATCTTCTCGATGCGGTCCTCGACGATCTGGTACAGGTGGCGGCCGTCGAACGCCGTGCCCGCATGCGCGGCGACGTCGAGCGAGCGCACGGTCGTGCCGCGTTCCGGGTCGAGCGCATTCAGCTTGTCGCCGGACGCGTACCACACGTACTGCCCGTCGTACGTGACGCCGTGTACGCCGTCGACGCCCGGAAACGGGCCGTATTCGCGAAGGATGTCTGCACTGGAGCGTTTCATGTTCGTCACCTCGTCGTTCGGTGAGGTCATCCTAATCGCCCGGCAGCGGGGCAGGGAGTAACAAGGTCGTCGCGAAACCGGGCAGCGGCGGCGTCATCCAGCGGCGCGCGCGGCCGCGGCCGAGCGCCTGGACCTTGTCGGCTTCGGCGAGCGCGTCGAGCGCGCGCTGCACGGTGC
>NZ_JAAGPG010000527.1:0-5700 GCF_017104665.1 Burkholderia sp. Se-20378
CTTCACGTACCGCGCGATGCATCGGTGGGAACAGTTGTGTGGGAAAGTCCGCGCCAGACAGTCTCGAATCCTGGGAACGACTACTCATGCGCGGCCAATCATATATGGGGATTGATCAACGCGGTTGTGCAGCGCCAGCGTGCCGTTGCCGGTCGGCAGGCAGGCGGTGTCGATGTTGTCCTTGATCGCGATCGGCAGGCCCAGCAGCGCGTGCGGGGTGGCCGACGTCGCGAGGTCGCGGTCGCAGCGGGCCGCTTCGGCGAGCAGCCGCGCATCGTCGACACACGTGAAGCCGTTCAGGTAGCGCCAGCGTGCGTGCCGCTCGATCAACGCGTACGCATATTCGACACAGGAAAACTCCCGGCGCAGGAGCGCGTTCCGGGCTTCGGTGAGCGTCAGGGTTCCCAGGGTGGGCATCGTCGTCGTTCCTCGTAACAGGGGATCGTCACAAGGTAGGCCGCGCCGATTTTGACGCCCATCATCACAATGGATGACCCCGGCCGGCGGCCGGTCACGCCAGCGCGGCCGCCAGGCTCGCGCGGTTGGCGACGCCCTTCTTCGCCATCACGCGTCGCAGATGCGTGCGGACCGTCGACAGCCCGATGCCGAGCGTGCGCGCAACGTCCTTGTCGGTATAACCGGCGGCGACGAGCCGCGCGACGTCGCTCTCGCGCTCGGTCAGCCCCGCGCACGCATGGCGCCGCCGCAACAGCGCGCGCCGGAAAAACGGCTCGATGCCGTTCAGCAGCAGCTTGTCCCGTTCGGTGAAATCGGGCCGCCCGTGGGCTCGCCAGATGCGCAGGTCGCCGACGTGGGTCGCGCCGTCGATCGCGTAGACGTTGATGCCGTGGTGCATGCCGTCGCGGCACAGGAAATCGTTGTAGAACTCGGTCTGCTCCAGTTCGCGCCGACTCATCACCTCGTCGACGCAGGTCGCCACGCGGCGCGCGCGCAGTTGCGACGTGACCGGATCGATATGCTGGAACCACGCTTCGTACCGGGCGATCTGCAACGGATCGACGTTGTACGAGAACCCGTTGCGCCACAGGCCGGTTTGGTCATCGCAATCGAACGATGCGGCGAAATCGGCGCGGAGCAACTGCGTGATCGCGGGCAGCACGACCGTCCTGACGTCGACGACCGGCCCCAGCTCTTCCAGGCGGGCAACGATGTCGCCGAACAGCCGGAGTTCTTCCGGTGTGATATCGGACGCGGAAAGGTTCATGACGGACGGTTCCTCGGCAAGCCGGTGGAGAACACCTGCATCGAGCGCTTCAACGGGAGTTGTCGCGGCGATGGCCCGGGCGAGCACGGGTTCGTCACGATGCGCCATGTTACTCGGCTGATCGACGCATCGTGTATCTCGTATCGAATGCGGCCGCGAGAGCGCTCATGGTTCGCCCGGCCCGCCGACACCCGGGCACTTCGCCCCGACGCACGAGGCAAGGCACCCGTTTCCCCGACGAGAGCAACGGCCGGCCAACCGCTGCACGGCGTGCCGCTGCGTCACTACGCCGGCGAGAAGCCCCGCTCAGCGGCCACGCCGGCGTAATCCCTGACCTTGAACGCGGAGCCGTCCTGGACGTGGACCCAGCCGATCGTGCGCTCGGCGAGCGGCTTGTCGTGGTCGTCCGTCGCGATCTTGACGATGGCATGCGCACGCACATGCACGAGACCGTCCGGATAGTCGGACGACGGGTTCGCCAGCGCCACCGTCACGAACGGCCCGAGATCCTGCAGCAGTCGAGCGGCCGGCGGATTGTCGGCCATCAGCAACGAACCGCCCTTCACGCGGTCGTCCACGCGAATGGCCGTGCCGCCCGGCCGCCGCTGCGCAGCGGTCGGCTGCGACATCCACAGCACGTGATCCGGGTTGAGATAGACCACATCGGGGTCGCCCATCGCGTCACGGGTTTCAATCCGGGGTATCGGCATGCAGCGTCTCCAGTCGAATTTCAGGCACCGAATGCCGGTGCGTCGGCAGCATGATGATGCCGCAATATGTCGGCTTGCCGCGTGTCTTTTGGCGAATGGCGCGAGCAACGGTGGCCGGATCGCCGCGCGCTGTACACGTTACTGCTTCGCGGGCGCGCCGATGCCGTCGATGCCGTCGACCATAGGTCCACGCAGCTTCACGCCAACGCGATCAGCGGCCGGGCAGCCCGGCCGCACCGCCTACCCCCGCCACGTCGCGCCCGCGAGCTTCGCCACCAGCTCGTCGTACACGACCCGGATGCGCCGGGGCATCGGCCCGCGTCGCGGCCGGTAGACGTGCAGCTTCCATGGCTCCGGCTCGAGGCCCGGCAGCAGCCGCACGAGGCGGCCCTTGTCGATGTACGGCCGGACGAGATATTCCGAGCACTGGCCCAGCCCCACGCCCGCACACACGGCCTCGATCTCCACCTCGGTATCGTCCGTCAGGTAGGCCGGCGACGACGGGACGAACTGGTGCTCCCCGCGAAACATCCACGGCCACGCGCGTCCGCTCGCACGATCGATCAGGCACGTGACCGGCATCGATTCGAGTTCCTTGCGGTTTTTGGGCTCGCCCAGCCGCCGGATCAGCGACGGCGCGCCGACGATCCACATCGGCAGCGGCCCGACCATGCGCGCGACGAAGCGGTTGTCGCCGATCGCCCCGACCCGCACGCCGATGTCGATCTGTTCGTCGACGACCGGCGACGGCACGTCCGACAGCCGCAGATCGGGCACCAGCCCCGGATACCGCTGCATGAGATCGCCCAGGATCGGCTGGACGTAATGACGCCCCATGCCCGACGGCGCCGTGATCCTGACGATGCCCACCGGCTCGTCGGCCTGGCCCGTCGCGGGCCCGAACAGCCCGTCGACGGCAGCCAGCGCCGTCTGCGCGTCTCGGGCGAACGCCTGCCCGAACGCGGTGATCCGGATGCTTCGGGTCGTCCGGTGAAACAGCGTTTCGCCCAGCATCTCCTCCAGTTCGCGCACCGCACGCGTCACGACCTGCGGCGACACGCCGAGACGGGCTGCCGCCTCGCGGAACGTCGGCGCCGCGGCGGCCGCGGAAAAGATCTTCAGGATGTCGAGTCGGTTGAGCATGGAGACCTCTCCTGGCACGCCAATACGGCAGCGCCTTTCATTCCCGAAACGGGAATTCTGAATGCGCCATTGTTCCATTTTTTTACGGCGAGCGGGCGACCACAATGCACATCAAGCGTGCATCGCAACCGATTCAACTCAGCCACATGCGCCGCTTTCATTCACCTCTTTGGAGAGTCTCATCATGAACGCAAGCACGAAACCGACCCAACTCGACGGCCGCATCGCACTGGTGACGGGCGCCAGTTCCGGCATTGGCCGCGCCTCCGCGATCGAACTCGCGCGTCGCGGCGCAAAGGTCGTCGTCTCCGCGCGGCGCAAGGCCGAGCTCGATCGACTGGTCGACGAAATCATCACCGCCGGCGGCGACGCCAAAGCCTTCGTCGCGGACGTCGCGAGCGAGGACGATCTGCGCAAGCTGTTCGATTTCACGGTGGAGACCTACGGACGCCTCGACATCGCGTTCAACAATGCCGGCACGGAAGGCGTGTTCGCGCCGCTGCTCGAGCAGGATGCCGAGCGGTTCGACAGGGTGTTCGAACCGAATGTGCGCGGCGTGTTCAATTCGATGAAGTACGCCGCTGAAATCATGCTGCGGCAGGGTTCGGGCAGCATCATCAACAACGCGTCGATGGGCGGGCTGATCGGCTTCGAGAATGCGTCGGTCTATATCGCGAGCAAGCACGCGGTGATCGGGATGACGAAGACCGCTTCGATCGAATGGTTCAAGCGTGGCGTGCGCGTGAACGCCCTGTGCCCGGGGCTGATCGAGACGCCGTTCCATCATCGCGGCATCTGGCCGTCGGAAGATGCGCAACAGGCGTTTGCCGCCTCGACGCCGGCAGGACGCTGGGGCTCCGCCGACGAGATGGCGACGATCGTCGCGTTCCTCGCGTCGGATGACTCCAGCTACGTGTCAGGGCATGCGCTCGTGGCCGACGGCGGTTACTCGGTGGCGTGACATGCGCAGCGCGACGGCAGGCCGTGGCGGCTCCCGCCGCACGCCGGAATCTGGCGCAGACGGCTACGCCACCGCCTGCCTCGCATGCAGCCGCAACGCAAGCCACGCGATCCCGACCGCCACCGCGCCGACCACGCCGCCGAACGTGCCGACCCACGGCAGCCCGAAATCGCTGGCGATATGGTTGCCGATCAGCGCACCGGCGCCGATGCCGACGTTGTACAGCCCGGAGAAAATCGACACTGCCAGGTCGGTTCCCTCCGGCGCCAGCTTCAACACCCATGCCTGCATGGCCAGGCCGAAACAGACGATCGCCCCGCCCCAGACCAGCGTATGCAAGGACAGCGTGACGATGTTCAGCGCGCACGGGAACAGGATCAGCAGGCATCCCGCCAGCGCGACGATCGACCCGAGCAGGAAGTCGTCCGGCCGGTGCGGGTAGACGCGGTTGAAGCAGATCGCGGCCGGTATGCCGGCGACGCCGAACAGGATCAGCACGTACGTGATCCGGCTGCTGCTCGCGTGGTTGACGCTCTGGACGAAGGGTTCGATGTACGTGTACGACGTGAAGTGCGCGGACACGACGAGCACGGTGATCGCGTACAGCGCCACCAGCGCGGGCTTGCGCAGGAACACGCCGATGCTGCTGAGCGACCCGGCGCCCTGGCTCGGCGACACCGGCAACGTCGCGCGCAGCAGCAGCAACGCGACGCCCGCCGCGCCGGCGATGATCAGGAACGTGACCCGCCAGCCGAACGTCTCGCCGACCACGCGCCCGAGCGGAATGCCGGCGACCATCGCGATCGCCGTGCCCATCGCCAGCAGGCTGAGCGCGCGGCTTTTCCGGTCGCTCGGCGCGAGCCGCACGGCCAGCGGCACGGAAATCGACCAGAACACCGCGTGCGCGCACGCGATGCCCAGCCGGCCGACCATCAGCACCGCGAAATTCCACGCGACACCGGTCACCACGTGACTGGCGATGAACACCAGCAACGCCCCCGTCAGCAGCTTGCGACGCTCGACATGGCGCGTGGCCAGCGTCAGCGGCAACGACACGACGGCCACGGCCCATGCGTAGATCGTCAGCATCAGGCCGACGTCGGTCGGCTGCATGTGCAGGCTGTCGCCGATCGCGCTGAGCAGCGCGACGGGCACGAATTCGGTGGTATTGAAGATGAAGGCGGTGAGTGCCAGGGTCAGTACACCCCACCACGAGTGCTTGGAACTGACGGCGTCCGGTGTGGCCATGCCTGGAATCGACGAGACGAGGGTTGGGGGCGCGCGGCGCGGAGAACCCGGCCCGGCGATCGCCGCGATCGTACCAGCGGCACATGACACGGCATGGCGCGGGGTGGCCGCACGGTGGCGACGGTTGGCCGCGGGACATGGTCATGACATGGCCATGCGCCGATAATGTGCCGACACGCTTCTCACGACCCGTTCGCTCGAAACCTGTCGAGCCAGGAGATTCACATGCGCATTGAAACGTCTTTTCTGTTCGATCTCGACGGCACGCTCGTCGACAGCGTCTATCAGCACGTGCTCGCGTGGAAAGAGGCGCTCGATGCCGAAGGCATCGAACTGTCGGTGTGGCGCATCCACCGCAAGATCGGCATGAGCGGCGGCCTGTTCCTGAATCAGCTGCTGCGCGAGACGTCGGG